>JAZGGT010000023.1:0-3630 GCA_036480555.1 Bacteroidales bacterium
ACCCGATCAACGCCCCCTGATCCTGGAAGAAGGCGACACGATATTCGTCGAAGCTCAGGCATATCAATCCGATTCCATTTTTCTGTTTCATAACGACAGTCTCATCAAGCAAGACACCGGAGAATTCATCGCAGATACCTTGATCGCAATGGGAGAAGGCAATAACTGGATTAAAGTCATTGCCAGCAATGACACCAGCGAGGTAGCTGATTCTCTTTATTATACATTGAGGCAGGAAGTTCCCATACAGGACTTACCCGCCGGACTCAAAGATGGTATTAACTACCTGAATGATTCAACCGTAAGCTTGGTTCTGTATGCCCCCGGCAAGGAATATGTCTATGTCATAGGTGCATTTAACGACTGGGTGCTCAGCGAACAATTTTATATGAATAAAACGCCGGACGGGAAGTATTTCTGGATTACCATAGACAGCCTTGAAGCCGGAAAAGAATATATTTTCCAGTACCTAGTGGATGGAAGCATACGGATTGGCGATCCCTATGCCGAAAAAGTAAGTGATCCACAGGATAAATATATCAGTGAAACAACCTATCCCGGGCTTCTTCCCTATCCAGAAGGGAAAACCACCGGCATTGCAACCTATTTGCAGACCGCCCAGACAGGATACGAATGGAAGAACATAGATTTTATTCCAGTGCCAGTAGATGACCTGGTGGTGTATGAACTCCTGATCAGAGATTTTATAGAACAGCATGATTACCAGACACTCACTGATACACTACAGTATTTCGAGAACCTGGGGGTCAACGCCATAGAGCTCATGCCGATCAACGAATTTGAAGGGAATAGCAGCTGGGGCTACAATACCTCCCACTACTTTGCTCCTGACAAATACTACGGGCCTAAAAAAGACCTTCAGCGCTTTGTAGATACCTGCCACTCCCATGGGATTGCGGTAATACTTGACATCGTCTTGAATCATTCATTTAGCCAATCCCCCATGGTCAGGCTTTACTGGGATGGATCGAACAACCGACCGGCCGCCGACAATCCATGGTTCAATCAGATCCCCAAACATGAATTCAATGTAGGATCCGACATGAACCATGAGAGTGAAGCTACTAAATATCTTGCCAGCCGGGTATTGAAATTCTGGCTGGTAGAATACAATGTTGATGGATACAGGTTTGACCTGTCAAAGGGTTTAACCCAAAAAAATACCCTTGGAAGCGCTTCGGAAATGGCAAAATACGATCCAAGCCGGATCGCCATTCTGAAAGCCTATGCCGATACCATCTGGAATGTGAATCCGGATGCATACGTAATCCTCGAACATTTCGCGGACAACGATGAAGAGCAGGTCTTAACGGATTACGGGATGATGGTCTGGGGTAATTCTCAGTACAACTACTCCAGGGCAGGAATGGGCTGGAACAATGATGGCAAATCGGATTTCTCCTGGGGTTCCTATAAAACACGTAATTTCAGCAAGCCTCACCTGATCACCTACATGGAAAGCCATGATGAGCAAAGACATCTGTACGATGTAAAAAAATGGGGAAATTATGAAAATCCGAATTATAACGTTCGGGATAACCTGGAAATCTCCCTTGTCAGGGCAGAGCTCTGCGCAGCTTTTTTCTTCACCATTCCCGGTCCCAAAATGATCTGGCAGTTCGGAGAACAGGGCTATGATTTCAGCCTTTTTTATAACGATGATAAACTGGGACCCAAACCCATACGCTGGGACTATTTTGATAATCCGAACCGACAACGCCTGTACCAGGTATATTCTGCATTTGTACATCTGAAGCAGGAACAGACTGTTTTCAATACGACCGATTTCAGTATTGACGTGGCTGATACGATGAAAACCATACACCTCCGCCATGATGATATGGATGTCACCATCATCGGTAATTTTAATACCTACCGCGAAAGTATTGATCCCTCTTTCAGCAAAACCGGAACATGGTATGATTACATGAGCGGGGACTCGCTTACAGTATCTGATGTTCATATGTCAATCGACCTTGATAAGAGCGAATACAGGATCTATACCAGCGTTAAACTGCCAACACCGGACCTGATTTCTGCTCCAAAGGCGGTCGATGTGACTGTCAACGGGAACCTTGCAGTTGGCGAAGTCCTGACAGGAAATTATACCTATTATGATCAGAATGGTGATCCGGAGGGCGATTCAAAATACAAGTGGTTTAAGGGGGAATATGCTAATGGCGCTGATAAGATGAAGATCCTCGGAGCACAGGACATAACCTATACTGTCAAAGAATCGGACTGGAATCATTTTATATTCTTTGAGGTAACTCCTGTTGCAGAATCCGGTGATCTTCTGACCGGAATAACAGAATATGGCAGCACGGACCTTGCCACATCGTATAACCTGCCGGAGGAAACCGGCAATAGTATAATTATTTACCCGAATCCCTCTCAGGAAGACTTCCATGTAAGGATCGAGAAGGCTACAGGGAACAAGTATTATGTGGAGTTATTTAATATTAATGGAAGCCTGGTTTATAATATGGAGAAGGCAACTGAAAAGGGAGTTCTGGCAGAATTCTACATCGATGGATCAAATCTGGACAAGGGTATCTACCTTCTGAAACTCAGAACCGATGGTGAACAGATCATTCAAAGAATAACCAAACTTTAGGAGACTGGCTCATCCTGTAAAATTAATAAGCCCAAACTGAATTGAAAACAAAAATCCTGATTTCTATCATTGCAGGATGTGTGATCTCATCGACCCTTAATGCACAGATAGACCGGGTGGAGCCTCCTTTTTGGTGGACACCCATGCAAAATCCTCAGCTCCAACTGATGGTACATGGGAAAGATATCTCGCGCTCCAGTGTAATTATTGACCATAAAGGTATAATTGTCAAAACCATCTCCCGGCTTGAAAATCCCAATTATCTTTTCCTTGATCTTGAACTCACCCCGGATGTTCGACCAGGTTTTTTTGAAATACAATTCTTTATGGGGAAAAAGTCCATGGGTTCATACACCTATGAATTAAAGGAAAGAGATCCGGGCTCACCTTCAAGGAAAGGATTCAACAGCTCCGATGTTATGTATTTGATCATGCCCGACCGCTTTGCCAATGGGGATCCATCCAATGATATCGTTGAAGGGATGAAAGAAGGGATATTGGACCGGAGTGACCGTACTGGCAGGCATGGTGGAGATATCCAGGGTATCATCAACCATCTTGACTACCTATCGGAGATGGGATTCACTGCTATCTGGCTCAACCCTGTACTTGAAAATAATCAGTCCCGTACCTCTTACCATGGCTATTCGACAACAGATTTCTACAAGGTCGATCCAAGGCTGGGCTCCAATGAAAAATATAGAGAACTGGGCAAACTTGCCAAACAACAGGGGATCAAACTGATCATGGACATGATCTTTAATCATTGCGGGTCAGAACACTGGTGGATGAAGGATATGCCTTCAAATGACTGGATCAATTTTTATCCTGATTTTGTCAGGACCAATCATCGGCGGACGGTAAACCAGGATCCCTATGCCTCTAAAACAGACCATAAAATCATGCTGGACGGCTGGTTTGATGGGTCTATGCCCGACCTGAACCAGCGCAACCCCTTTCTGGCAAATTACCTGATACAGAACAGCATCTGG
>JAZGGT010000024.1:0-2326 GCA_036480555.1 Bacteroidales bacterium
TTTAAATCGTCGCTCTCATTTTGCATCACCGGTTTAACAAATGCCGGAAGTAAGCAATTTTGAAGGCTCTGATTTAATCACCGTAGACGTGGACGGAGTTGGCGGCAGAGGGCAGGTAGTTGATGCCGAACCAGCAGATCAGCAAAACAATGAATGCAACGCTAAGTGCCCAAAGGGGAGCTTTCACCTTTTTAGGCTGGAAATGCCGGAAGTGCATATACCCCAGGTAACACAGCCAGGTAAGAAAAGCCCAGGTTTCCTTAGGATCCCAGGTCCAGTAATGTCCCCATGCTTCCTTTGCCCACAGCGCTCCGAAAAGGAGTCCCAGGGTAAGAAATGAGAATCCCACATAGACAAGGTTATCGGCCAGTTTCAATACCTTCAGGTTGATCTCCCTGTAATAAAGCTGGTACAGGCCCTTAACAGCTACCAGCGATGAAGCTGCCAGCAAGGCATAGGAGAATATATACACGATCACATGGGGCACAAACCAGGGTGACTGCAGGGCCGGCATGAGGGTCTTTGAATAGGTTTCCGGGTTCATGTAATTGATCATCAGGAACAGGGAAGCAAGGGCCAGGGCATATGCAAGGAACCATTTGTACCTCCACCTGAAATAGGTTATCACCCCGACAAAGGGAAGAAACAGTGAATACCACAGGCGTGTTTCCCCGAGTGTTCTGAGGGGGGGACGCTCAAGGTTGATCCATAAGAGGATCACGAACAATGTCAGCACAAGAATGCCTCCAATAATCAGAGCTGATCCTGTTATTTCCAGGGATTTCCTTTTGGCTGAAAAATTAACCAGGGTCACACCTGATATCCAGCTTAAAAAAGTGATGCCGGCAAATACCGGAAAATTTATCCAATCCATAATTTCCTATTCTTTAATGTCCTTTCCTATCCAAAAAAGGTATAAAGCACCTGCAAGCAATAAAAAGATGCCAAAATAAACTACCGGAAGCCAGGGATCCCTTACCGCTTCTATTACTGAAACCTGTGACCATTTACCCATCCGTTCATCATATGATAACTGGTAGAGTTTCCATCCCTGATGTTTATATGGTTTATTTACTTCCAGGGTAAGCAGGAATGGTTCTGCATCCCCGTCATCAATCACAATGTCAGATGAAAACTTTTCAGGTTCAGGGAAGGTCAAGGCAAGGAAATAATGATTATCCAGGGGCATATGCGCTTGCCTCACACGAAAACTTCCACTCGATATCCAGCCCTCTGTTTCCTGTCCCGATACACTATGCCTGACTTTTACATAAGCCGCCGGTGCATTCCCCATGCTGTCGCCATGGACATATTGATCATCCGACCTGAATGCTTCGGGTTCATAATCAAGCACCTCAACATCCCAGTTCAGCAGGGTGGCTTTCAAACCTTTCTCAACAAAGGGCAAAGCTTTCCCGTCTTCGAATACAATCGATCCTGTCCGGCCGTCAAGGATGGCAAGTTTGGGATTGTAATGCTCGATATTAAAGTCCTCCAATTTAACCGAAAATGGCAGGGTATACTCTCCCCGAGTCCGTTTATTCACTGCCTGGTTCGTACTGCCATGATCTTCCAGCACCGTCAGGTTCAGTCGCATCAAGTCCCCGGCTCCAAGGTATCCTGCAGCAATGGTGATCCAGAGTCCCGCATGATTCAGCAGGAATCCCAGGTTTTTGCGTTTGAAAGGCGTTGCCCTGCGAAGTGCTACCAATCCAAGGGTAGTAAGGAAATACAAACCCGAGATCATCATGAGCCAGCTGTTCTTCATATGAGTCATTCCCAATAACCTAAGGTAGCGGTTGGCATCGGCGTCATCTTGCGGGATGAAACCAAGAAGCAGAGTTACCAGGGCAAAAAAACTGATGGCAGAGATGGCTGCAGGAACGCTTGATAGCCATTTGATCATGGGACGGCTTTTCAACCTAAAATATATTATGAACAGCAGGAGAAGAAGTCCAATCCCAACCATCATGTTCGCAGGCCATTTTAACAGCGGAGCACCCCTGCCGCCCGTCAGGACTTCGAATATCAGTCCAAGAAATATCAGTTCCAGCACTATAAGGAAACTCTCCTTATATCTCCATGGATGCTCCCATGTTTTCCTTATCGGCTTATTTTGTTCTTTATTCACATGTGATGGATTAAGTAATGACAGGTGGCAAATATAAACAGATATTTTATCCCTTTATCAAGAATAAAGGATTGGTGAAAAAAAAAGGCCTCAGCTAGTGCTGAAGCCTTTTAGAAAATGGTTCGTGTAATCTTAATTGCTCAGCTCTTCAAGAGAATTTATAAGCAATGCCATGGCATAAGCGAAATTATGAAC
>JAZGGT010000025.1:0-2018 GCA_036480555.1 Bacteroidales bacterium
GGAACTTGTCCAGTAATTGAAATAAAATAACCTTGTTCGCAGTACAATATTCAAGTCCTTTCCTTATCTCTGGGACCGACTGTACATAGGTCCCCGCAGTGAGGTCATCCGAAACATGCTGCAATAAGCCATCTACAATCTGCGGGGTAATTTCCAGGTGAAACTGCAGGGCGAGCACATGGTCGCCATACAGGAATCCCTGGTTCCGGCAGGCGTCTGAAGATCCCAGCATCCTTGCACCCTCCGGAAGATTAAAGGTTTCCCCATGCCAGTGAAAGGGTGTAAAGGTCTCCGGAAATACCGAGAGGATTTCATGGTCATTGTTGCCATTTCCGGGCTGCGTAGGGAACCATCCTATCTCCTTCTCCCTGTTCATGAATACCTTCTCTCCAAGCGCATCAGCAATGAGCTGGGCACCCAGGCAGATCCCGAGGACATGCTTATGCTCCTTTATACAGGCATTGATGAGTTCCTTTTCACCGGCCAGGAAAGGATATCTTTCTTCTTCGTATATATTCATCGGTCCGCCCATAACCACCAGCAGGTCAACATCTTCAACGTCAGGCAAGGAAGGATTTTCAAACAATCTCCAAACCGGCATGGAATAAGTTTGGCGGTCCATCCAATCGGCGATGTAGCCGGGTTCCTCGAAGTGGACATTCATCAGGCAATGTGCTCTCATTCCTTAATCTGCTAATGGTTTTGTAAAATTAACTTCACCCGGCATGCCGATTTTCAGCCGGCCGTCATTCCGGACCTCAACCTTGACAGCATATACAAGGTTTACCCTTTCCTCCTTTGTCTGGATGATCTTAGGAGTAAACTCTGATTTATCGGAGATCCAGGTAACTTTTCCTTCAAGAGATTGCTGGCCTTCGGTACCATTATCGATCAGCACCTCCGCCTGCTGTCCCAATTTAACCCCGGCCAGTTGATTTCCTGAAATATATACACGCAATATCATGCTTTTCAGATCAGCGATCTTGTATAAGGTTTTGCCAGCTGCGGCCATTTCATAGGGCTCAGTGAATTTTTCCAGCACGGTTCCATCCATCGGGTTCACGATGATATTCCTCCTCAGTTGATCCTCCACAATTTTAACCTGTGCTTCCATGGCTGTCATTTCACTATCGATGGTCTCATAACTGGATTGCGTGGCAATGATCTGCTGCTCCAGTGTATTCAGTTGTCCGTTCAGGTCATCCATCTGTTTTCCCGTGGCTGCATTGTCTCTCAGGAGGTTTTCAAGCCGCTTTTTCTCTATCAGCAAGGTCTGCTTCTGTGTTTTCTGCACCTGGATCTGTGTCCTGACTCCTGCTTTCTGTGCATCGATGGCTCTGATCTTCGCCTTCAGCTGGATGACCTGGAGATGGAGCGGAATCGTATCTATGAAACCTACAACCTGTCCAGCAGATAGGACATCGCCTTCGTCAATATCCAGCTCCAGGATCTTGCCGCTTCCTTCAGCTGAGATCAGGTATTCTATGGTTTCAAAATTTCCGTAGGCATCAGAAAGATCATCCCTGCCTGAACACCCGGTAATAAGTACAAGCAACAATACTTGAATAATAATTTTTTTCATGGCTTGGTTATTATTGTATTATATGATTCCTTTTGTAGTCAGGTAATTGATCTGTGCCTGCACCAGCTGTATCCTGTGGGTTTCAAACCTGATCCTGGCTTCCGTTTCAGCATTCAGCTCAGCGATGTAATCTGTAGTGGTGATCATCCCGTTCTCCAGTTGAGAGGCAGCACTTCTGCTGATCTTTGCGCGCAGGACAATAATTTCCTCATCCCGCCTGACAGCTTCCTCATATTTGGATATTTCAGCCAGTTTCTCTGCCAGCTGAATGTTCAGATTTTTATCAAAGGCTTCCTTTTGCGACCTGATAATCTCCTGTTGTATGTTTATGTCCTGTTTGCTCCTGCTGGTCTTGCTCCAATCCCATATATTCCATTGGAGTCCCGCCCCTACAACATAAAATCCCCTGAGCTCATCCCTGAAGAAATTTAAACCG
>JAZGGT010000026.1:0-2221 GCA_036480555.1 Bacteroidales bacterium
GTAAAGCGCAAGCAAGTCCCACCAATCCTACAATACTCTCCATAACTGTCCATATGGCAAATGTCTGCTTGATGCTTACATTGTAATATTCCTTAAACATCCAGAACCCGATATCATTGAAGTGAGAAAATAACAGGCTGCCGGAGCCAGTGGCCAGGACCATCAACTCGGGCTTGATACCGGATGCGGCGACAATGGGGAGTAGTACACCGGCAGCAGTCATTGTAGCAACGGTGGCCGATCCGACAGCCAGACGTAAAATGGCCGCTACGCAAAACCCTAGGATCAATGGATTGTAATCAATCCCTGAAGCGACGTTCTTGATATATTCATTGACACCGCTGTCCTTGAGGACTTGGGAAAAGGCACCTCCGGCAGCAATTATAAGGATAATCATGGCAATGGCCCCGACAGATTTTCCCATGGCTTTCATCAGCTCAGACATCTTCCTTCCTTGCCTGATACCAAGGGTATATAAGCCGATCAGCACGGCCATCATCAGAGCCATGTTCGGGTCACTGAGAAATTTGACAACATTCAGAACCCTGCCCGAGATCAGGGCAAATGATTCGTTCCCCGATCGCTCCAGAATAAAAGCATGGTAGTCTACATCCTTACCTATAAGAATATCTATCAGGGCCCCAAGGAGCATCAAGAGCACGGGTACGATGGCGGTAAATACACTGCGCCCCAGACCTGGTAGATCTTCTTTTTTAAAATGCTTCTCCTTGTATAGATCGGCCGGTGGTGTGACTTTTAATTTTCTGAAAAAACGGGACAATAAGATCCCTGCTAAAAGGCAGGCAGGGATGACCGGGACCAGTCCATAAAGAAGGGTATGGTTCACATCTGCCCCAAATACAAAGGAGACATAGGTAGGTGCCGGATGTGGGGGAAGGTATCCATGGGCAATGGAAAGCGTAGCGGAGAGCGGGATCCCAAGATACATCAGCGGGAGTTTCGTGGTAGAGGCAAATGTATAGATCAGTGGGATCATCACCAGGAAGCTGGCGTTGTACATCATGGGTATCCCAACCAGGAAGCCCGTAATGAGGATAGCATACTGAATGTTCTTGATGCCAAACAAGTCAGTAAGCTTATGGGTAATGGTATGGGCAGCACCGCTTTCCTCGATCAGCTTCCCGAGCATGGCACCAAAGGTCAGGATCAGGATTATATTCCCCATGGTCCCGCCTATACCTTTCAGAACAGAGTCCAGAATATCCAGCATTCCCATCTTGCTCAAAATGCCAACGATAAATGACGTAATCAGTAATGCAAAAAAAGCATCCAGCTTGAACCACATCAGGAGGACCAGCATGATTACAATTCCTATCCCTACAATAACTAATGGCATCTTATCTCGATTTAATGGCTTCTATTTGGCAATTCAAGTATACTTATATAAATCAGGGTATAGAAAAAATACTGGTCCATTTATTTAAAAAACATGCGGGAACGATCCCGAGAAAAAATGCAGGTTGAGTTTTCACGGGATCCTCCTGGTTGAATCCCTGACAAGAAGTTCTGTATTGAGGACACAGAATTCAGGAGGCAGATCGGGATTCTGTAGCTGAGAAAAAAGCAGGCGTGAAGCAGTTTCACCAATTTCATAAATGGGCTGGCTCACTGTGGTTAATGTTGGTTCGATCAGATCGGTCATGGGTTCATTGGTAAACCCAGCCACAGAGATATTTTCAGGAATACGGTAGCCTTTTTCCTTCAGGATCTTTATGGCACCGAAGGCCACAGCATCACAAACACAGAAGACGGCATCTATATCACTTGATCGTTCAAGGAGGACCGACATACAATCAATCCCACTTTCAATAGTGAAATCTCCTTCAACAAGCCACTCCGGCTGGAATTCAATACCGGACTCCTTAAGCGCATCCAGGTATCCCTGTTTCCGGTTCGAGCTCAAAAGCAGGTTTGAGGGCCCGGATATATGGGTAATTCGAAGGCAGCCGGTCTTTATCAGGTATCTAACCATTTCGGCAGCCCCGTAATAATCATCTACCACAACCTTCGCAGCTTTGAAATCCTCGATAATCCGGTTAAACATAACCAGTGGAATGCCTTTTCGTTTTAATTTATGTATATGCTCGTTGAGCTCAGTATCACGGGCAACCGAAATAATGATCCCCTCCACATCCGCAGCCAGCAGAGCGTTGACATTTTCCTTCTCCACCTCATATTTTTCACTGGAATGGCAGACCAT
>JAZGGT010000027.1:0-6874 GCA_036480555.1 Bacteroidales bacterium
GGAAGATGTTTTCTTTAGTGCGACTGGTAAATTGCCTGGTCCTGCCGGGCAAGTATCCATCCTGTAGCGATCAGCAGTAAACCGACAGAGAAATAAAGGACATGTAGCGGTCCGTAGAAATCCCTGATCATAATGATCTGAATGATCAGCCATCCTACCAGTATGACCCCCTGGAATATTACCAGCCAGGAATAATTCATAAACTTAAGCAATGCCATAACCGCAAAAAGAAGGCTGAATAATCCATTTGTGATAAACAGGATGATACCCGGAACCAGGAAATTATCAAAAGGAGAATGTTCAAGGAAAAGCAAAGGCATTTTCAGGGTTTCGCCGCTGGGATCTGATATCAGGCCCCAGCCTCCAAACAAGGCAGAAATGGCATTAAAGAGAAGGAGGATGATAGCAATAATTCTGAAAATATGATGCATGATACCCGATTGAAAGCATTATAAAAATATAGTTTTTGTACGTAGCTCATAGCATCCGGGACATTAAAACAATGCTAATTCTGATGAACGGCTCGTACAGGTGGATGAAGGGGATTTAATCTGTTGCCAGTGATTATTTATAAGCCGGGCATGGATTTTTAAAGGGGCAGAAGTGATAGCCTACCTTGAATTCATGCGATCCGTAACCATATTTCTGCATGGAGGTCAATCCCAGGTCATATCCATAGGCGAAGGAAAAGTTCTTGTAAAACAAACCTGCATATATCAATAAGGAATTCGGTTGTCCGGGTATGTCGTACCATACATGCCTGTACGAGAGCATAGCCCAGTAGAATTCCCGGTAGATAACCCTGGCGTTGAGGTCTGACTGGACCTGTTCTGAAAGGTATTTGATTGTCAGTCCCGGTTGAAGGATCAACAGCCTGGAGACAGGATGGTTATATCCGCCATAGACAAAATATCCCCGCTCACCCCTGTGAGGGTTCAGGTATGAATTGGAAGCCAGCAACTGGACCCCGGAAACACCCAGGAAAAACCGATCACTGTAGAGGTACACACCGCTTGAAACATCAGGTTTTATCTCCTTTTCTACGCCGTGGTGGATAATCGGGTCATTGATCCTGCTGAAGTCCGTCTCATCATAGGTCGATTGATATACTGTTGCCATCAATCCGAATCCCAGCCTGAGGGAACCTTCACGGTTCAATGATATGTGAAAGGCATAACCAAGGCTGGCTGTCAGCTGTTTATATGCACCATTGGCGTCGTTGACAAGATGTAATCCCAGGCCGTGGGACCGGGAGCTGTTTGAGGAAAAAGATGCTTCAGCGCTCAGCACCTGCGTTTTTGGAGCACCCTTGAATGCACCGATCCATTGATGCCGGTCGATCAGCATAATTTCGGAGCAGTCCGAGGATCCGATAATGGCTGGATTGATCAGGGATGGCTGGTGAAGATACAGCTGGTATGCCGGCAGCTCCTGGCAATCAATCCGGGGAAAGTTGAGCAGTAAGCATAAAACTGCCCATACCAGCACCCTGCTTGTTCCTGAATTGGCCATGTGAGATGGGGATCGCACCTTTCCCTGTGATTTTCTTATCTTTTTAATGTTAGGGATCCTTTCAGTGGTTTTGTATCTTTGCTCATCTTAATAACGTACCAATAAGTATCCGCTTTGACGGGCTGTCCGTTCCTGGTACCATCCCATCCTCCCTCACCATATAGATAAGTTGTGATCAGGTTTCCGAAGCGGTCATAAATATAGATAATGGCTTCGGGGTTATTTGACAGGTAGGGGATCTCCCAGGTATCATTTACCCCGTCATTATTAGGGGTGAAGAAATTCGGGATCCCAACCTCCATGGTCACCATGATTTCATCTGTGGCAGTACATCCGAATTCATTGGTGACGATTATTGTGTAGGTACCCGGACCGCTGATCTCGATAGTTTGGGATGTTTCGCCGGTGGACCATTGCCAGGCTGCCTGCTCACCTGCATCCAGGACAAGGGTTTCTCCCGGCGGGAGGAGGGTGTCATTGCCAAGGTTGACATCCGGACTTTCCAGTACGACTATATTCTGGCAATAATTTTCCTGTTGTGGGGTCCCTTCATCCAGAACCAGCTGGATATTGTAATTACCTGGCACATTGTAGGAGATCTCGGGGGGATCCCGATCCGTGCTGGAGGAAACCGAAGCATTATCACAGCCCGGGAAAAAGAGCCTGGTTATGGTAGAATTATCAATGTTTGCTACAAAGGTATAGAGGGTATCCCCCACACGGAAAACGTCAGATATGCCATGGGGATTAAATAAAATACCCTGATCTCCGAGGGAAACGAATTCCGGGGGCTGGTCAATCCCCTGGTTAAACTCCATCCTTACAATATCATTGAAGCGGTTCAGGACGAATCCGAACAGTCCCTCGCAATCCCTGAGGATGGTCAGGTCAAAGGGGAAAGCCAGGTAGGCGGGATCACCTATACTGGTGGGCGTCGGAGGACCGGTAAGAGAGGTGCCGAGTTCCAAACGGATAATCTCATGTGAACTGTTATTTGACACAAACAGGTACCAGATCCCGTTCTCCTGTATCGGGAACAAACCGGTGGGTCCGTTTAATCCCATCTGGTCGCTGAATGTCCTGGTTACGGGGATCAGGGTGGATAAATCGTTCCCGAAATCAAAGCGGGTAAGACGGTTTGTGTTATAGTTTACCGTGAAACCATACCAATTACCATTTTCCTCGATGATGTACAGATCTACAGGATAGTCCAGTTGACCGCCGAAATTTCCAAGGTTTGTCGCCACCGGTGTATTAGACAATGAATTCCCAAAGTCGAGTCTGATCAGCCTGGAATCGGCCCTTTGTCCACCCACCACAAATACATACCAGTGCCCATCATCGTTAACAATCTGCACACCCTGCACATGTTGCGGGATAATGCCGTTAAAATCTCCCAGGTTCTCGGAAATAGGTGTGCTGAGGATATCAGTCCCATAATAGTTCCTGGTGATGGTCCCGTCATTATGATTGGTAATAAATGAATAATACTCCCCGTTATCCTCGGCAAAATCAATAAAAGCGGGTTCACTGAGGGTACCCTGGTCGAGCATGGTTTCGCCTTCCGGAGGATAATATAGATTACCCGAGCAGAAGTTCCAGTAGTAGCTGCCCGCATCCCTGGAATTATTAGTGATGCTGATCATTTCATCGATGCATGCCGTATCCTTTACCTCAAACTGTGAAAAGGCAATCACAGGCAGAATTAGGAGTATAAATGAGATATTTTTCCTGATACAGTTCAATTTTCCCCCGGGAACATATTATATATTCAAGATACTAATCTTTTACCAATCTACCTGTTACCTGGAGGGGATTTTCTCCCTTTTTAATGGCCATGAAACGGTAGATGTAAATACCATTGGGAAGCAGGTCAAGTCTCTGTACTGCCTGGTGTCTTCCCGCATATGCCGGATAATCAGCGGATTGAAAACACATCTTTCCCTCCATGTCAAAAATGAACATACTGACCCGGTCATAGCGGCTGTCCAGGCTGTAATTAATGAAAAGTTCATGGTGGACAGGGTTGGGGTAGATTGTCAGCAATCCGTTTCCTGCCATCAGATCCTCGATGGCTGTCTGGTGGAAGCTGGTTTTCAGCTGGTTATTAACTTCAATAATTTCATAAATGTTCCGTCCGTCATCAATGATGGCAATGAATTCAACGGATTTATCCAGTGAAGGTGGTTTGAACTGGCCAGAAAGCGTAATGGTCTGGTTTGTCTCAAAAGTATCAATCAGGATTTCGGCAATCGGGAATTCATGCGAGCCTCCGCCGAATATCGGGTAGATCCTGAACCAGAGATTGCCTGTCGGCATGGCCCTGTTCCCGGCCCTGGCTGTGACATTGACTAGGGTATCTGAAATCATTGAATAGGTCAGTTCCTTGACTTCCAGGTCAAAAACTTCAAGCAGTACCTTCCTTGGATCGGAAAAACTGAATTTTGCCTCGACAGCCGTGCCCTCATAATCTATCTCCGATGAGAAGATGATCGTGCGCAGATCCACTCCTATTGGTATATTCGAGCTAAGCTTAAAAGGCAACACCTGCTCAAATACATCTCCCGGGATCAGCAATCCGGCATCAATCACCAGCAGGCCATCTTCGATGCGACAATTGGCAGGAAGACTGTCCTCAATTATCACAAAGTAATTTCCCGGATGAATGGTTATCTCTGTATTTGAAGAAACATCAGAACCACTGTTCCGGATGCTCATCAGGGTATGGACGAAGATATCCTTATCGGGCTCAAATTGGAGGCCATCTTCTACTTTAACCCCGTTCACCATGTAGACCAGATTGGTTATGCTGATCCTTGGTCCGACAGGCATTACCCAGAGGGGCGGGGATACGATAAAGTATGCCTCCTCATCTTCATTCTGGAAATCCAGCTGCTGTCCATCAGTGATCTTCAGCTTTTCAGCATGGTTATTATAGCTGTCGATTACACCCTGCTGCAGGATGTATATTTTTGTCGTATCAAGCGTGGGGAACCGGCCAATACCGGTCAGGTTTATAACTTCCCTGCCGGATTCCCTGATTACCTCAAGGGTATTGGCCAGGGCGTCGAAATCCCCCGCATCCACCTCACTCAGTGACCACTTTGCCGTCTGAAAGCTGCGGAAATTATCGGTTACCTTAATGTCAAGTTGCTTGAGACTCCCATAAGCCAGGATAAGCTGTTCAAATGATCTAACCTGGCCATTGGCATGCTTTTCTGCAATACTGAATTTGGCTGTGGGTACCTGGAAACTGGCACTCCCATTTGGATTGCCTGTATAATGGACCCTGCTGCCGTTCATGGTAAAAGGGATCTCATATATGCCATCCTCCAGGGAGGGATCAACGCGGAAAAGAAAGACAAAATAGGCTCGCCTGGTGGGCTGCAAAAGGTTAAGGGTGTTTCCCATTTTTACCAGTACCTCTCCTTCCGGCTGGTTAAACCGCCAGCCTGTCGTAAAGGTACCCGGCTGGTCTCCCGGAATGATATTGCCGGAACCGTCAACATGTGATGGGACCAGCGGCCTGGGATAAGCCACATAGCTCATTTCCAGGGCAGTTCCACCAAGGTCAACAGGGATCACAGGATTTACTATGGTATTGATCCAGTTGTCATCGGTACCATTCATAACTTCCACCCGTACCTCGAGGAAAGTCCCCTGGGCCTGTCTCGGATAACCTGTCAGATCAGGATTTCCCGGATCGGCATTGGGGATCAGGGTAATTGAATGCTGGTCGTAATCTGGGTCCAGTACCGCCGGCATGGAGATCACCGGTTCGATGAGGCTGCAGGGATCTTTTGCCCCCACAAATGTCGTAACGGTTGCTTCACCATACCCGTAGGATACATGGTATGGATCAAATTTCACATTGAAATTATGCGGTTCATTCTCATCCTCGATGACGTGTTTGATACAGACCGTATCGACACCTATCTTGGTGATGGATGGACTGACCGATGAGGTCAGCGTGTAATCCAGTCCCTGTGCAAACCCGGACAAAACATGTGAGAAGATCACCCATGGCGAACCTCCGAAGATCTCTTCAACGACAAGGATACCTCCCTTGCTGATCTCAATGGGCCCTTCCCGGCCCTCCCCGGTATAATTTGCATGGATCTGGATATGTGTTTTTCCGAGTGTCTCGAAATAATCATCCCCGTAAGTCTGGTCGGCCCCTCCAAACCAGCCTGAGCTGACCGTCCCGTAAATATCGTCGACAAAAGGAACCGCCGGATATGCCAGCCAGTCCTCCCCGTCATCCAGCATAAAGGCATCATGCAGGAAACCTGTCTGGGACTGGAAACGGTCACCCCGGTCATCGATCCAGTCATCAATGCCGTCAAAGTTGTCATCATCCAGTGCTGGAGGGATAAGCAGCTGGGGAATGTATACATGATACTGGAAGGGATCCTCCCAGATCTCCACTACGTTCCCTGTATTGGGATTGTCTATCCATTTGCTGAATGGTTTCCCGTCTATGTTCACGATGGAATCAATATTGTAACTTCCGTCCGGATTTCTTGGAAGGCGGATCTTGTATCCACCGAGTCCTTTCGGGATATCATAAATAAAATATCCGAAGACCCCGTCCCCGAGAGTTTCAACCCCTTCAATTGTTTCAGACGGGTCATTGTAATCCACATCATACCCTACGTTCCGGATCCAGTAATAGGTATATTCCGTAGATGCATCCATGTCAAAGACAAGGTGTGCCTTACCATTTTCCGGCAGATATTTAACAATACTGCCCAGCGAATCATAGATGGTATAGTTATTTGACAGATACTCGAACTGCAGGGGATTGGGCAGAGGTGCATAATAGGTGTAGGTGGTCCGGATTGGCGTCACCCTCTCCTCATCAAATATGGTGGTGTAATCAACCTTCGAATACAAAGACTGGGTTGGTGTGGGATTGCGCATATCGATCTCTTCCCCACCCATGGAAAGCACGGCGATAAATTCCTGGCATGGCTGTGGTACCGTACCCCATACCGAATCGGTTGGCAAGGGTTTGTAGGAACTGCTGGCCGTATCGATGAATGCAAATCCTTCGTAATTATTGATCTTTTGCTGAACAAGCTGCTTCCATATGACATCACCGTTCCCGTCCCTCAGCATCCAGTGGGTCCAGGCAGTATCGTTCAGGTCTGCAGTGCTGATATCAGGGGTATTGGGATAAAACATGCCCGGGTAGGGACCGGTCAATGAACCATGTGCATGTCCCACTCCGGCAGCCAGGGGCACCAGGTCGGGCGGGTCAACCCAGATCTCGTAACTGCAATAGGGATCGTAGTACTCATATCCTGCCATCCTGCCCACATCCCAGGTAACCTTCCATACCCGGATCTTGTCCCCGGGC
>JAZGGT010000028.1:0-5383 GCA_036480555.1 Bacteroidales bacterium
AAACGCCGACACTCGTGCCATAGACTACCTGAAAAAATCAAAAACTATCATGAAAGGTGACTCGATAAATATCAATCATGTACAAGCAGGTGGCAGGCTAGACAGCTTGGTAAAAACCAAACTGTGAGATCCTTTCAAATTCCTTCGGTACTCCACAGATCATCTTAAAGGATTTATTCCCCTGTTTCTGTACTGGTGTTTCTCATCTGGATTCACCAGGTTTACTCTGAAGATCAAACACCTATTGAAGAATTATATCTTCCAGGCCATCCCAGCGTGCCACAACTCCCCATCCCCAGAAGAAATTACCAACACCGATCATGATTTCGTTATCGCCTTCCTGTAAAGGAACATCAATAGTAGTATTCTCAATGGAGCAGCGGCCTCTCGGTATTTTCATAATGGGTCGCTGGTAATAGTTCTTATCCACATACAACAGCTGGCCATTGATAAGCACCCAGACTTCATCACTAAAGCCCAGGGACAGTTTACGTGTTTGTTCCTTCGCTGATTGAATAGTGGTTTTCAACCACACGATCCGGCGTGGCATGATCCGTCCGTCTCCAACTCTTCCAAATTCCCTGGAGAGATTAACCAGCCCTTCTCTTTCTGCCTTAAGTGGAGTCCATTCTGTTTCTTTATCAGTTATATCACTATCGATTACTCCAGGACTCTCGGGAAAGCCGGATATTGGATCTGTGTATACTTCACGACCCATTGGGAAGGAGGTTGGTTCTGTAACCTCCCAGTTTCGGATGTACCTGGAATCATTGGCCGTAGGATCGGGCCCGGCGGTTTCAGGCAATCCTTCTGTTATCCCATGCCGTATGACCAGGTTGGCAAATATAGCTTCGCCATCGAATGCAATACCACCTGTTTTATAATTTCCTTCCAGGAAAGGGATCCTAAGCGTGGGTTGTTCCGACTCATTCACATATGCGTGCATCTGATATGTCCCGATCACCAGCTGGATATGGATCCACTGGTTCTTTTGGAAATCGGCCGGGCCCTGGTATTGTGGATAGAGGTCCCACAGGGATATGCCTTTCACAATGGGGGTGTACTGTATGGCATCAAATGCCTGCTGATTCCCGGCCGTATAGGGACGAAAATAGAACCATTCCTCTTCCATTTGATTGTGTCTGTGGAACGAGATGCCCACAAATGGAAAGACATCCACCTCCAGATCAAACTCAATGGTTCCTGTGGTGAATTCAATATCTTTGGCCACCACCTTTCCGGCATCGGGTAGAATCTTCATGGCCGGAACTGATTTATGTTCAAGAAAGGTTACTGTCCCTTCCGGGAACTCCCAATACTTTTCCTGCATTGGGACTTTCACTTCTGATGTTTGGCCAAACCCTAAATTAGCGAATAAAGTTAAGGTAATCAGCAGACTTATTTCTTTCATAATGACGTATTTATATAACCGTTATTTTTACTTGCTGACGGGGCAGATAACAGCTTTCCCTCCATCGTTAGAAGTAAACTCCATAGCTTCTTTAAACTCTTCCAACTGAAATGTTTTTCCAACTTTAGTCTTAAAATGAGGCATAGAGATTATTTCACTGAGCTGTTTAAGAGCAATTTCCAGTTGCTCAGTATTCTGCACTGTCTCGCTGGTGAAGTTTCCAAACCCCTTGATTGTAAGGTTTTTCATCAACACCAAACTCGTATGAACAGACAAAGGTTCTTGTCCACCAAGAAAACCATATGAATAAATGGTTGAACCACGAGGTAATACTTTTGCAACTCTGCTGATCAGTTCTCCGCCAACTCCATCAAAGACAGCTGTTGTGTTTAGCTCAATGGACAATTTTTCCAGCTGAGTCTCAAAATCGGGGTCATCCTGGATAAGAATGTATGTAGCATTTAGTTTTTGAAGGCTATCTTTTTCCTCTTTGTTTCGAACTATAGAAATTATCGGGATATTATATGTCAGACATATGCCCAGCATGGCCCTGCCGGTTGCCGATAAGCCTGCAGTGCAGATAATACCGCCATGGCCCTCTGCTGTAATTTGCTTATGAAAAGCATATGGTGTAATAGCATTAACCAATGAACCCGAGTACTCATAGGTACTGGCATTATCAGGCAGAGTTACACAGTGCTGAATATGCATGTGGGCTATTTCTGACCAGGTGCCAATCAGCGTATCAGAGTGTTTTAAAGAACGGTAAACAGCCACTTTCCTGCCCTTATAATTCTCGGGTACATTTTCTCCAATTTCAATCACTTCACCCGCTCCTGAAACACCGCAAATGTCGTGTACACTCTCAGGTGAAAATCCACGGGGAATTGCCCCGCTTATAAATGCGAGGTCTCCGGGATTAATCCCGCAAGCTTCCATTTTAATTATTAAATGGTTAGGTTCAGCCTTGGGGGGTGCTTCTACTTCTTGTAATAGGGTACCCTGTTCTGTCGATAAACAAATTGCTCTCATTCACGAAAATTTTCTATACCAAGAACATCAATCAATACGGATCAAAGGTATTGTATTATAGAAAATAAAGCTTTGTCAAAACGGAATGAATATTTATCATTTTGGAAACATAGCTACAAACTTGCTGGGGGCAAGGCCTGTTTGTTTTTTGAAGAAACGGGTAAAATTCGATAATTCTGAAAATCCTAATTTAAAGGCCGTTTCAGATATATCACCCCCCGTAAACAGGAGTTCCTTTTTTGCTTCCTGGGCGAGCCTGTTCTTTATCAAAACCGAAGCCGATGTATTCAGATATTTCTTCAACAAGATGTTTAACCGGGTAATGCTGATATTTAATTCCCTGGCATATTCCTTAACTGTATGCTTGTTTGCTATCTGGTTATTGATAAGTTTCAGAAACTTTATGCAAGTTGGATTAGGCATTAAAAAGTCGTTCGATAAAGAGTGGAAATCGGAGTATTGGTTATTTAGTTTTATCAGAAAATAGTGCAGTGAAGCGTTTATTAAATCTCTGCTTTTGGGCGTGAAATTACGGATTTCGTATTCAATGTCTTTAAATAAACTCAGGTAGCTTTTGTATTCCTCGACATTGAGGTTTAAAAATGGTATGGCATTATTATGAAATATATGCAAGCGATATAGAAAAAGGCTGTCTTTTAAGAAATCGCTGATGAACTCAGGTTCAAAAAGCAGAATATTGCCTTTTACTTCCTTATTCTCACGGTCCCAACGCCTGATATTTTGAGGCGACAGAAATAGTATGCTGATTCCTGATAGATCGATCTGAAGATTATCAGTATACAATCTGATGTTTTTACTTTCTATGATGTGTATTTCGTAGTAGTTACTGGTATAGAATCTGCTAAAATCCCTTATTTCTGTTTCTGTGTAGGAATGGCAGTCGATCAGTAATTGTTTCTCGTTATTGTCTCTTATGAAAACAAACTTCTCCATAGATTCGGTACTATAGAATTTCGCTTTTCAGATACGAATCGAGGTGCTCATACAATATATAACCTTTGAAAACCAGGTCTCGAATATCCTCTCGATCGAAGAAAATGGATTTCCTATTTGCAAAGTAGCTTTATCAGATTCTTGTATACTCTATCATTAACACGTAGTCTAATCGCCCGGTTTAGGAATGATGAGTCAGCATTTCACCTTCGCGGCGCATTCATAGATCTTATCCACCACGATCATGTCTTTCAGTCCCTCTTCCCCCGGGACCCGCAATGGTTTGCCACTGAGAATACATTCAGCCACCTCATCCATCTGGGTAGCCTGCTGGTTGACAATCGGGAATTCGAGCACCCCTTTGCTTGTCTTGCCTTTTATTCCCCTGTAACTGGAAAATGGATCTAGTTCGAACCTTCCTTCATCCGCAAACACCTTCAGGTAATTATAGCCTGTATGAAAACCTGTTGCAAGGCTTGCTATGCATCCTGAAGGGAATTCAAGATCAAAAAGCATCACCTCTTCGACTTCGTTAAATATGTCAGGCCGGATAACATAGGAACGCGCACTCACATTCACCGGTTCTTCCCCGGTGACATAGCGAGCAGCCTGAAGCGGGTAAACACCCATGTCCATCATGGCCCCTCCCCCCATTGCCTTTTTTACCTTCCAGTGATCCGGACGCTTCTCTCTATAGCCTGCCCCACAGCTTATCTGCCTAAGGGCGCCGAAAACCTTATCCTGTCCCAGCCTCATGATCTCCTGTGTATGGGGCTCGAACTGCATGCGGTACCCGATGGATAGCTGCACCCCGCTTTCATTGCAGGCTGCTATCATTTCCCTGCATTCCTCAGCATTCAAGGCCATTGGTTTTTCACAGATCACATGCTTGCCGGCTCCAGCAGCACGAATGGTATATTCCTTGTGCATGGAATTCGGAAGCACTACATAAATGATGTCTATATCTGGATTATCCGCGATTTCCTCGTAATTCTCGTAGTTGTAAACATTCTTCCTGGGTATCCCGTACTTCTTCATCCATGTCTCTTCCTTGGATGGCGTTCCGGTTACAATCCCGGCCAGATAAGCCGTTTCGGTCTCCTGGAGAGCTGGAGCCAGGGTATTGGTACTGTAATTTCCCAATCCGACCAGGGCTACACCTACTTTTCTCTGTTTTCGGGTCAGGATATTTGGAATCGCAAATGAATTGACCGCGAGGCCTGTCCCTGCTACAGCGAGGGTTGATTTCCTGATGAAACTCCGGCGGGAATGCTTAATTGACATCATAACTAAAAAGTTTTAAAGGAGGGTAATGCATATGTTCAAAGATACGGTAATTGGACTGATCTCCCTTATTGCGGGATGGGTGTTTTTATCCGGATCGACATGGGAAAAATCTCCTGCTTTCAGGATTGTAATAAACCTACACTAAAATTGATACTCATGCGCTGTGTCAATGGCAGTTTTAATGTTTGCCCAATCAATGTCACCCGGCAAAGTACATGATGCCGCCAGCACAAACTTTGCAGGGGCCTGAGAAAGTACCCTGCTGACTTCAGAGGATATTGCATCCTGGGTGCCAGAGGCCATGACCCCTCTCTTATGCATCCCGCCCATGAATGGCCTGTTGAACAACTGATACATTTCCCTGCTGCTGATGGTCTGATCGTTGGTGAGGTCCAGGCTACAATTAATGATATGTCCGGGATAATCAACAAAGGCTGAGTAATCATCATAATTACCTAAATGATCACAGATATGGAGGATGTTACTGGAGCAACCTGCTTCCATTTCCCTTCCAGCAATCAGGTCAAAGGGTTTCACATATTCGGTAAACAAAGAAGCTTCCGTAAACCGTCTACCTTCGCCTCCCTGGGTGCTTTGAAGAAATCCGTCCACGCCCAGTTTTATACACTCCTTTACATAAATGAGAAGACTTTCGGTAATGATTTCCAGTCCCTTCTTGGTCTGTTCCGGATCCTCCTC
>JAZGGT010000029.1:0-3848 GCA_036480555.1 Bacteroidales bacterium
AGAATTGAGCTTTGGTTCTTTACGTGATGGCACCATATACGAAAGGGCATGTTTTTCTCAGTAAATACATGAAGTCGAAACTGAATATTGCCAGGCCATCTTCATCCTGAAAGGTGAAGAAAGAAACCACTATTACATTGGGATTTTTCAAATGCCCAGCATGAATTAATAATTGATAAATGATGTTTGCGCGAGAAGATATAAAAAAAACTTGTTTAAAGCTAATCTCTAATTGTTGGAAACCTGGGACATGGTGGGACCGATAACCTGGTACAGCAGGATTTGCATATTTCATGGAAACAGGTTAGATTGAGGTATCAAATTATACCAGAACCCCAACTAATGAGAATCAAGATAGGATCTTTACTGGGAATAACCC
This sequence comes from Bacteroidales bacterium, assembly GCA_036480555.1. Lineage (GTDB taxonomy): Bacteria > Bacteroidota > Bacteroidia > Bacteroidales > SM23-62 > SM23-62. The sequence continues at coordinate 380 of JAZGGT010000029.1, forward strand.
TGTTCCTTCTGTACCTAATGAGCTGTACCCCAGAATCAGACCGGGATCTGACAGCTTATATCAAAAGCATCAGGAAAATTGATATACATGCCCACATGGGAAGTGATGCCCCCTGGTTCAGGGATGTACTGGATAGCATTAACCAGAAGATCCTGACCATTTGTACGGGCGGGACAAATCCCGTGAGGATGTACAGGAGCATGGATACAGCCAAACAACTTGTGGAAAAAAATCCCCGCTATTATGCATGGGTCACCACCTTCGACTTAACCGGGAGGGATGATCCTCACTGGGCGGAGAATGTCATTAATCAGCTGGGGGAAGATTTCCGCCTGGGGGCTGTCGGGGTTAAGGTCTGGAAAGACATAGGGATGAAAATCAAAAACAAGGATGGAGATTATATACAGATAGATGATCCTATGTTTGAACCTATATTGAGGTTTATCTCTGATGAGGATAAGACCCTGATAGCTCACCTTGGTGAACCCATCGATGCCTGGATGCCACCAAATATCGAAAGCAAGCCGCAATTTTACTGGTCAAACCACCCGGAATACCATTTCTGGGATAAACCGGATAAGCCGTCCTACAGCGATATTATGGCTGCCCGCGACCACGTTTTGGAGAGGCATCCCGATTTGAGGTTTGTCGGTGCCCATCTGGGCAGCATGTCCTATGATGTAAATGAGGTTATCAAACGGCTGGACAGGTATCCGAATTTTGCCGTGGAGATCGGGGGGAGAACCAGGTATCTGATGTGGCAGGCAAGGGGCAAGGTGAGATCTTTTTTTATCCAGTACCAGGACAGGATCATGTATGGTACGGATCAGAGCGCCGGGATATTCGATAATGAAGGAAGTCCGCTCTCAGAAGAACAGATTAACGGAATGAAGCGCGCCTATCTCCGCAGGCATGATTTCTTTATGCGATACTATGCAACGGATGAAATATTCCCCTGGGCGAATAATATCCGTGGAGGAAAGCCTGTGCCTGAAACCGAATATACAGTTCAGGGACTGGCCTTGCCGGAGGAGGTGCTGGAAAAAGTCTACTATCAGAATGCTGTAAATTGGTTTCCCGGGATCGATAAAGAATACAAATAACTATATCCAGGTTGATAGAGAATGTCAATTACTGATTTAACTGGACTGATCGGCGGGAGTACTTGACCCAGTCTGTTTTAATTCGCTTACGACCTGATGCTGCGGGAAGTTCTTTCCAGCTATATCCTTCCTCCTGAATCTCCATTAATTTATCATCAAGCAATTTTATGAATGTGCCGGCATCCGGATGAGATTCGATCATGTTGTAGTCCTGGTAAATATCACCCTTAAGATTATAAAGTTCATATTCCTGAAGCTGCATGTTTTTTATGTAGATCATATCCGGTTCAGAAAAACGGTGGGTACGTGGTACCGTATCCATATCCTTGCCCAAGATCATCAGATTGTCAATGCGAAGTGCGATTTCAGGTGAAGTCCTGTAGAAGAACCAGAATAAGGGGTTCTCCCTTGTGAAATCTTCTCCTTTAAACAGGCCGAGAATGCTGGTCCCGTCAATTGCCCTGTCATTCAATGGATCAATTCCCAATATATCACAAATGGTGGGCATGACATCCACAAATCCGGCTGGCTGGTTGATAACCTTTCCATGTTTGATCAATTCCGGCCAGTGAACTATCCCGGGAACCCGGATACCTCCTTCATATAGATAACTCTTTACAGCCCGCAGGTTTCCATTGGATGCCTGCCTGTAGGACCCGTTATCAGAACAGAATAAAACCAGTGTATTTTCCAGGTACTTGTTAATCTCGAGGTACCGGATTATTCTTCCGGCAGCTGAATCAAGGTTCTCAATATTGGCCAGGTATTCCGCATCGAATGGGGGATACTCCTTATACTTCTCCACAAGTTCAGGTGGAGAAGCAACCTTGGCATGAGGTTCATGAAAAGCAACATACATAAAAAAGGGATCACTTCTATCATACAGATCTGTCAGCCATGAAATTGCTTCATCTGCGACGATCTGGCATGAATAACCTTTCAGGGTATCCAGGCGTACTCCGTTCCTGACAAAGTTGACGGGATTTAAATGGGATGGAACGACGTTATTTTCAGTACCAAAAGAATAGTCGAATCCCTGTTCGGATGGCTGTGGATGTTGCAGGATGGAATCATACGGCAATGCTCCCAGGTGCCATTTTCCGAAATGTGAAGTCTGATATCCGGCATCCTTTAAAACCTCGGCAATGGTTATTTCTTCATCCCTCAGGTGCATGGGGTGGTTCGGAGGCCTGTAATTGTATATGCCGGTCCTGGAAGGCGCTCGTCCGGTAAGCAATCCCGATCGTGACGGAGAACAATTAGGAGCTGCGGCATAGAAATCAGTAAACAAAATCCCGCTTCGGGCAAGTTGGTCAAGGTTGGGTGTATTTGATGCACCACCGTAACATCCCAGGTCTGCATATCCCATATCATCAGCGATCATGATGAGGATATTTGGTTTTTCCAGCAATGTTTTTTGGCTGTTCTGTTGCTTGCATCCAAATGCCAGGACGATAATCAGGATGCCCGGCATCGCTTTTCTTATCAATTTTTGCATGATAGTAAAGATACAAATTACAGCCAGGTATATTCCCGCTGCTTCCATCATGTTAAGGGCCTTTTCACAGGCCTCCCTGAACTCAGCTCTGGTGATCATAATAAGATTTTACCATTCCTCAACAAGTTTATGCGTTTTAATGTAATCGGGGTCAATTGTAAGACCTAAGCCCGAACCGGTGGGAACCTTGATCACACCATTTTCACTTGTAAAAGGTTCTGTTTTGCTTTCGACAGGTATCATATTGCCGTTTGCATCCGTCGTTGCGAACAATTTAAATTCGTGATACGGGACGGCATTGGGACAGGCGGAAACAAATTGTAGCATGTAAAGGTATCCCAACCCCCCGGTGGTCATATGCGGAATCATGGGTTTTCCAAATGCCGCTGCCATGCGTGCCACTTTCATTGAACGGATTATTCCTCCAAAATAAAACTGGTCGGGTTGTATAATGTCAAAGGCATCGTTGGCAATCAGCCAGCGGAATGCTCGCATGCGGAATTCCTCTTCGCCTCCGGCCATTTTTATCTTCATTACTTTGGCCAGCTTTTTCTGTTCTTCGTACCAATCCCATGGAATAGGCTCTTCGTAAAAGTAAAAATTGTAGTCTTCCAGCATCTTGCCTATGCGGATAGCCTCATCCAGTGAATAGGAACCATTTCCATCAAGCATAAGGACCATTTCATCACCAAACGTTTCACGCGTCATCTGGATAAGTTTTTCTGTCCGGCCGAGTGCGTTGTCGGCGTTCCTTCCCCGTTGATCTCCAACGCCACCCCTTATTTTGATTGCCTTTGCCTTGCTTTCCAATAAATCCTGTTTGACCAGTTCCAACGATTCCTCAGGTTCCAGCCGCCGGAGTTCCGTA
>JAZGGT010000030.1:0-5466 GCA_036480555.1 Bacteroidales bacterium
TTCAGGTTTGGATTATCGTGGACATTTTATGATTGATACGTCCAAATAAACAAGACATTCGTCAAAGAGTGCTTTGATTGTGCTGATGCAATTCATAATTTGGCATCAAGCTTAACGCTCATGTTAAAGCGATCTACATATATACAGGGACTGCTACCAATCATCCTTCTATTAGCCGTAACCTGCAAGGGCACGCCTGAAAGGATTGGATCAAGGAGGGAAGTGAATGATCTTTCCGAGATCCTTGAGAAGGGGAAGCTTATCGCCATCACCGATTATAATTCGACAGATTACTTTATCTACCGCGGACAGCCACTGGGGTACCAGTATGATATGTTGCAGGACCTGGCTGACCATATGAATATTAAGCTGGATGTAGTGGTGAGCAATAGCCTGGAGGAAACCTTTAACTGTCTGCGTATGGGTGATTGTGACCTGATTGCCCTGAACCTTACGGTTACCAGGCAGCGCAGGAGCCAGGTTAACTTTATTATTCCTCATGGCCAGACACGCCAGGTGCTGATACAGAGAAAACCTGAGAACTGGGACAAAATGTCTCCGTCCCAGATTGACAGGGCACTGATCAGGAACCAGCTCGACCTGGCCCGGAAAAAGGTGTATGTCCAGCATAACTCAGCCTACTACAGGAGGATGCTGAACCTTGCAGAGGAAATCGGTGATACCATTGAAATTGTGGATGTCCCGGAAGAGGCGGAAACACTTATCATGCTGGTGGCAGACGGGCAGATTGATTATACTGTCTGTGATGAGAATGTAGCCCTGGTAAACCAGACTTATTATCCCAACCTGGACATACAGACCGCTATCAGTTTTCCACAGAACCTTGCATGGGCGGTAAATTCAGAGGCTGCAGAGTTGAAAGAGGTGATCGATGAGTGGCTTAGGCAGTACCGTAAATCCACAAGGTACGCGGTGATCTATAATAAATACTTTAAGAACCAGCGGTCAGCAAGTATCGTGAAATCAGATCTTTTTACCCTCAGCAGTGGAAAGATCTCCGTCTACGATGACCACATCAAGGTATACAGTGAACATATTGGCTGGGATTGGCGGTTACTGGCCTCGATGATCTACCAGGAATCCCGATTTGATCCAGGTGCCCGCTCATGGGCGGGGGCATTCGGACTGATGCAGTTAATGCCTGTTACTGCCCGAAGGTTTGGGATCAACATGAATTCCCCCGCAAAGGACCAGATCAATGCAGGAACCCAGTTTATCAGGTGGCTCGATAAACGTTTTATTACATCCATCCCTGACAAGGAAGAAAGGATCAAGTTCATTCTTGCGTCCTATAATGTGGGACCAGGACATGTTTTTGATGCGATCAGGCTGGCGGATAAAAATGGAAAGGATCCGAAAAAATGGCATGATAGTGTAGATGAATACCTGCTTAAAAAATCAAATCCCCAATATTACCGGGATCCGGTCGTAAAATATGGCTATTGCAGGGGAACCGAGACCATTAAATATGTAAACCAGGTACTTGACCGGTATGACCACTATAAGAACATCATAAATTAAGTGATGATTTTCCCGACCTGACAACTTCCAGGAATTCAGACAGGATCATGGCAGTTGCCCCCCAGACCTGTTCCTCACCGATTTGAAAATATGGTACCCTGACCAGCTTGCACATGAGTGTCCTGAATTTCTCCCTGGTATTGCCGGGATGAAGCAGGTCTTTCAAAGGGGCTTCGATCAGGTAGGCTACTTCGGATGGATCTGGTTGAAAATCAGGTGATTCAGGATAAAAACCAACCACAGGTAAAACTTCTATCCCGCTTACAGGTATATGCAGGCGGCTAAGGTTGCCAAGTATCCTGATCCGGCTATCATCTATGCCAATCTCTTCCCTGATCTCACGTAAAGCTGTCTTTTCCAGATCGGCATCGCTGTCTTCGAATTTCCCCCCCGGCAGACTGATCTGGTTGCTGTGTGCCCCGGCATATTCAGGCCTTTTCATAAGTACTGTATGCCAGGAACCAGCCCTGATGAAAAGCAGGATCATCACGGCGGCGTTCTGGTAATAACCATGCCGGTTTTCCAGCCTGAGTTCAGGGGCCATTTTATACTGGGCCCTCCTGCCAGGAAGGATTGATGTCAAATCCTGTTCAAGCTGATCAATGAATATTTTGATATTTTCCGGCGTTTTTCCTGTCATTGTTATCATTCGACATCATCTTTACCTATTCAAACCGGATGGCCATGGCCGGGCTTATCCTGGAAATGATCATAGAGGGTATGATCAGCATCAGGATAATGGCCAGGGCGGTCCCCAGATTCAGGGCAATAATGTGTAATGCGTTCAGGTTGACCGGGACTGTATTAAGATAATAGGATGACTGGTCCAGTTCCATGATGCCTGTGAATTTCTGCAGGAGACATATGCCAATGCCAATGATGTTTCCCCAGAATAATCCACGGATGATGAGGAATCCTGACTGGTACATGAAAATTTTGCGAATACTGACATTGGGACTGCCAAGCGCCTTCAGTATACCAATCATGTTTGTCCGGTCCAGGATCAGGATCAGTAATCCGGAAACCATGTTGAAGCCGGCTACCACCAGGATCAGGATCAGGATGATCAACACATTCATATCCTGAAGGTTTAGCCAGTCAAATATTTGCGGATATTTATCGTGGATATTGATTACCTTCAGCCTTGATCCATCCTCTTCAAAGCCAAAGCCCACCTTATTCATGACCATATAGGTCTGTTCTTCAAGGTCGCTGAAGTCAGTCAGGTTTACTTCAAAACCGCTGATCTGGTCTTCCGTCCAGTCGTTCAGTTTCTGAATATGACGGATATCCCCGAAAATAAAAACCTTATCGAACTCCTCCAGGCTGGTTTCAAAAATACCAGTCACGGTAAAACGACGCATCCTGGGTGGTTCCTGTATAAAATACATCAGGAAATCATCGTTAATATTCAGCTTAAGCAGGGATGCTATGTATCTGGATATAAGTACCTTGTTAGACCTGGCAGAATCCACAAGTGTTAGAATTTCCCCTTCCTGAAGATAGTCACGGAGAAATCCCCAGTCATAGCCGGGACCAACCCCCTTCAGTACAACCCCCTGTATGTCAGATTTAGTCTTGATGATCCCTGCCTTGGTTGCAAATACCTGTACACTGGCAACGGATGGATCTTCCTTCAGATCTGTAAGGAATTCCTGTTCGCTGCTGATGGGTTGAGTTTCAAAAGAGATATTTGAATCGAAATTAAGGATCTGTATGTGAGCGGCAAAGCCAACCACTTTCCGGGAGATCTCGTTTTTGAATCCGGTCACAACTGCCATGGCTACGATCATGACTGCAAGTCCCAGGCTAATCCCGAAAATGGCAATGTTCAGGATGGACCGTGAAATGCTCTTCCGGTTGTCTTTACTTACAATAAGCTTTCTTGCAATGAAGATCTCGGTATTCACAAAAAATGATTTACTTTATGTGCTGAAGTTAATAAAATTCCATATAGAAGTTTTTGCGTTCCAGGATTTTAAGTACAACATTTTTGGCCATTGCAGCCTGTCTACTTTGGTCCACCGCCTTTGTAGGGGTGAAAATCGGATTGAGATTTACCACACCCTTGCAGTTTGCGGGAATCCGGTTCATTTTGTCCGGATTATTGATACTGCCTTTCTGTGGGAATCTGTGGAGGTCCTTTGCCCTGATCGGTGAAAACTGGAAGCAGGTGGTCAGGCTCGCATTTTTCCAGACATTTCTTTTGTATACGATGTTTTATCTGGGGATCAGCCTGGTCCCAGCCGCCATTACAGCCATTATCATCGGGGCTAGTCCCTTGTTCTCAGCCATTCTGGCCCACCTGCTATTGAATGATGACAAACTTTCCATGCGTAAAATGCTATCCATTTCCCTGGGCATGACAGGGGTTGTCATTATAGCAGTGAGCAGGGGAAGTTTCAGCTGGATTGAGGGGAAAGAATTCTGGGGGATACTGATCCTTATCCTGGCCAACATGGCAGGCAGCATGGGCAATGTTCTGGTAGTGAAATACAGAACAGGCCTGCCTCCCTTATTGCTGAATTCGGCCCAGTTAATGACAGGTGGATTGGGATTGATGATCCTGTCTGTGCCTTTCGAGGGACTCACCTTCGGGTTTAATGAGATCCCATACTATATTTCCCTTGGCTGGCTTAGTTTCTTGTCCGCCGCCGCATTCAGTATATGGTTTATCTTACTCAGACGTCCCGGTATCAAGGTATCTGAACTGAATATTTGGAAATTTCTGATCCCGGTATTTGGAGCAGCCCTGAGCTGGATTATTCTCTCCGATGAAAAACCGGAGATCATTGCCCTGATCGGCATGCTGCTGATCGGTTTATCCCTGATCGTATTGAACGCCAACCATGTCAGAAAAAATCGCAAACTTGCAGCTGATGAATAGATCAGGGTACAACAAATCAATTTCCGGAAATCCGTGGCATCCTCTGCTGATCATTACGCTGTGCCTGTCTCTGCTTCTTGGGTTCAGTGAATGCAGGGGACAAGAAAAAATACTGACGGGGGCGGACCGGACAGGCATGTATCTGCCTATGCTTAAAGGCAAAAGAGTTGGCATTGTTGCCAACCAGACATCGGTCATCAGCAATACCCACCTGGTAGACAGCCTGATGTCTCTGGAAGATGAGGTGGTCAGCATAGGAAAGGTTTTCAGTCCGGAACACGGATTCAGGGGAGAGGCTGAAGCCGGTCTGATCATTGAGGATAAGTTAGATGCAAGGACCGGACTACCGGTCATCTCCCTTTATGGAAGGAACAGGAAACCCTCAAAGGAAGCTATCACGGATCTGGATATTATCCTCTTTGACATACAGGATGTCGGGGCCCGGTTCTATACCTATATTTCCACCTTGTTTTATGTTATGCAGGCCTGCGCCGAAAACAACAAGAAACTAATATTGCTGGACCGGCCAAACCCGAATGGATTCTATGTTGATGGACCGGTCCTTGATACAGCATTCAGCTCCTTTGTTGGTATGCACAGGGTACCGGTTGTATATGGTATGAGCATCGGGGAATATGCCGTGATGATCAACGGGGAAGAGTGGCTGGGGAACAATCTCGAATGCGACCTGGAGGTTGTTCCATGCCTGAATTATGACCATACCATGTATTATGCACTGCCCGTGAGTCCCTCGCCCAACCTTCCCAATATGAATTCCATTTACCTGTATCCCTCCACCTGCTTTTTTGAAGGTACAATAATCAGCGAGGGAAGGGGTACCGACTTTCCTTTTGAGGTTTTTGGACACCCACGTTTACTAAATATGTATTTTGAATTTGTGCCCAAAAGCATTCCGGGAAAATCAGCCAATCCCAAACTAAAAGGGGAAACCTGCATGGGCATGGACCTGCGTTATCTTCGCAACAGCAGGAAGCATGATCAGCTGATCAACCTCTCCTGGCTGCTGCTTGCCTATG
>JAZGGT010000031.1:0-2931 GCA_036480555.1 Bacteroidales bacterium
CCTGCAGGTGCGTATATCCAGGTGCGGTTCTATATTTACATGTGCCTGGTCACACCACATGGGCCAGAGGATAGTATCATACAGGGCCTCAATCTGCCGCATGACAAGATCCCTATACTTTTGCTCACCTGTATAAAGAAATAAAAATGCAGACCTGGAGAGCCTGCCTGCTACAAGCATGGACATGTCATAGCTTACATTGGCATATTTCAGGTGTACCGGACTGCGGCCCTCCACATCGGTTGTCGGATCAATATAGGGTACCTGGAAATCCTTTTCCGTATCTGAAACCAGCTTTTTAATGAATGCAGCCTTCCGTTCATCTCTTTCAAGCTCATCAAAGTCTTCCAGGGATGTAAAACCCCTGTTTTCTTCCTTCACCAGGAATATGGATGGGTGTTCATCTTCTCTCTGTGAGTCCCCTGGGGCGCAAGAAAAATTGAAAGCTGAAATAATAAGCACAGAAAAAAACAGGTGAATGGTTTTCATGATTAAAATGCGTTAAAAGATTTCCTGAGGACTTATTCTTTCAGTCCGACTCCAATCTTATTCACTTTTTCTTCAAATTCTTTTATTGAGGTTTCCGTTCTGCTTCCCCAGGTTTTTTCAGCGAGTACGGCAATAGGTAAATTATAATAGGGCTCGTACCACTCGTCTGGCCTTCCGTCGTTTGTATCAGTCCACAGACAAACCTTGTAACCCAGAATGCTGGGTCCGGTTTTCGGGATCCATTCCTCATAGATTCTTTGGTTCTGGAACACTCCGTAATCACCCGGCTTTCCGTCTCCATTATAGGGTGTACTATATAAAGCTTCCGGACCTTCCTCACTTGTTATTATAACCTTGTATCCGTCATCCAGGATCTCCTGTTGCCGGGCATAATTCCAGACATGCACGATGATATCTTTATCCGGTTGGATACTGGTCCGGTTCATCCGGACTTCATCTGCTTTGCCTTTATCCGGACTGAATCTCCACCAGTTCCAGATGTGAGTAATTTTTCCGTGTGATTTGACCCAGTTATTCATTTCGTTCACAAACTCGACAAACAGATCGCCAGGGTATTCATACCCGGCCCTGCGGGTAGCTTCCATCAGTTCAGGACAGGCATATTTGTTGGCATCGTACTGCCACTCATCTCCACCAATGTGAAAATGCGGGGCATCAAACAGGGGGATCCACTCATCCAGAACGGCCTTTAACCAGGTACGGACCTCCCGCCTGGTAATATCAAGGGTAAACATCCAGTCGGCCTGATCGGATGCTTCGAAATTCTCTGTAACCTTATGGCCTACACGCATGGAGGGACAATCAAATGCCAGGAATGGGTTATAGTCCGTATAGGATGAAGCATGGGCTGGCATTTCAATCTCCGGGATCAGCATGACATGGTATTTTGCAGCATAATCCTGCAGCCGGCGGATATCTTCCTTGGTATAATGTTCTGTGGGGTGTGCCAATCCCGGGAAAAGATCACTTTTCAGGCGGAAAGCTTCCCTGTCAGTAAAGTGGATATGTATGAAATTCATTTTCATCCATGCCAGCTTGCGGATAATGGACTCAATGTAATCCACTTCGAAGAAATCCCGTGCCACATCCAGCATAAAACCACGCACACCGATAAGCGGATAATCAACAGCCTTGCCCCTGCGAACCTTGCTATCCTGCTTAAAGAGCTGTAGCAATGTCTGCATCCCATAGAAAATACCCTGGGTTGAATTTGCCCTTACTACAACAGACTTTTCTATATCCAACTGGTATCCTTCTATACCAATTTTTCCAATATCTGTATCCAGGACAAATTGAATGTCACCGCGTTGCGGCTCACCCGGACTTAATTCCAGCTTCATCCCTGAAACAGATTCCAGGTCTTCCTGGAATTGCAGGATATCATGCTGCAGTCTTTTAAAATCTTCCTGGCTACAAACGATAGCTGCATTTTCAGAGAATTTGAAATTTCCGTTAGCAGCGGTCCACTCCTGGATATTTGGATAGACTAAGGGTTGGGAAATTACAGAACCAGGCGATAATGCCAATAATGCAAACAGAAAGAAGATCCTCATATTGCTCAGGTTTAAAAATTTATTTTATAATACATCCATTTATGGTTTGCTCCATGTCAAATATCCTGGATTCTCCGCTTTAGCCAATGTTAGGCCATTCCAGGAAATGTACGTGCCGTTGACCATGCCTCCTGCTAAGGCATCTCCGTCAGCATTACTCTTTACCCAGAGGATTTCTCCCCACCCTTCAAATTCTCCCATGCGCATTTTCTTCGGTCCTTCGTCAGAAATCAGCAGGTGGTGGGTAATCCCTTTATCTTCAATAACAATACTGAATCCCTTGCCCTCGTCTGCTTCGGCAGTCTTTATCCTCGGTGAGAGTTCTTCTCCTTCCGGGGCAGTGAAGATCAATGTGTTCATCTTCACCGGAAGCTTCGAATTATATTTATAAACCAGGTCATGTGCGGGATTCCGGCCATACAGGGTAACCCAACCGCGTACATCTGGTTCGGTTTGCCCGAGATATACCCTGGATTCTTCCGGAAGATCCGGTCCAACAGGAACCATCATAAGGTTGGCGTATCCCGTCTCCTCGGTTCTGGCGAGGCCACTCTTCTCATCAAGGACAAGCTTAACCGGACGTACATGGCTTTCCTCGCCGTTCTCAACAATCGGGGCCAATTGAAAAATCTGTTCCAGGCTTCGTTGTTTGGCCTGCTGTGCATCGTTGACATGGTCACCAATCAGGTAGAACCCATCCCAGGGGTGGAAGATCGAGCGCTTGTGGATGATATCCATCTCGGTGGACGCAGAGTCACGGTTACGGCTTCCCGGGCCGTCTTCCGTGAACCCATCATTGTAAGCACCGGATACAAAGGCGAACAGATCGTTGGTTTCCCAACGGGCATCCGGGTCAGGGCCTTCAGGC
>JAZGGT010000032.1:0-8684 GCA_036480555.1 Bacteroidales bacterium
GGGTTGCCCCTACAGATGCCCGGGTCATGATCACAGGTGACAATGGAACGGGCAAGGAACTGGTAGCCAGATGGCTGCATGAGAAAAGCAACCGTGCAGCAAGTCCCTTTATCGAAGTCAATTGTGCCGCGATACCCTCTGAACTGATAGAGAGTGAATTATTCGGACATGAAAAAGGGGCCTTCACTTCGGCCCATAAACAGCGCAAGGGTAAATTTGAACAGGCCAGCGGTGGCACCCTGTTCCTTGATGAGATCGGTGATATGAGCCTGTCTGCCCAGTCGAAGGTATTGCGCGCCCTCCAGGAGAACAAGATCACCCGTGTTGGCAGTGATAAGGATATCGAAGTGGATGTTCGGATCATTACAGCTACCAATAAGAACCTGAAAGAAGAAATTGATAAGCATAATTTCCGGGAAGACCTGTACCACATGCTGAGTGTGATCATCATACAGGTTCCTACCCTGAATGAAAGGACTGAGGATATCCCCCAGCTGGCTGATCATTTCAATGCGCAGATCTGTGCGGAACATGGTATGGCAAAGAAAAACATTAGCGATGATGCTATAAAGGAGCTTCAGAAGATTACATGGACTGGTAATATCAGGGAGTTCAGGAATGTCATTGAAAGGCTGATCATACTGTGTGACAAGGAAATTACCGGGAAAGACGTATCTGTATTTGCCTGATCACTTATATCAGTAAAAACGATGATCCCGTTTCATATAGAACATCCGCTCGGCTGTCATCCGGATCACTTCTTCTACCGGAATATCCATCCGCTTTGCATAGCGTTTGATGTCTCCCGGAAGCGTCCTGCTACCTTTTATTTCTCTGATCATCAACTCAATTCCCGTTTCCTCCGGCAATTCCTTCAGGTATGACCGGTCTTCGCTCATATCATAGAAAACATAGATCCCCTTCCTGCATAATTCCTCATCATGTATGGATAACAGGTGATGATAGTTACCCGTATGCACGATGCGCATAAAATTAAGCCAGTAAGATTTTTTCGACGTCGAATCCCAATGAATGCTCGTCGCAATATAATGCCTGGTTTGTAGCAGTTGGAAAAACATCAGGAATACCAATAAACCTATGATGCCAAACCGGACGAACTTCTTCTTATGTGCCTGGACTGTTGTGATCAATGCAGCAAGGGGTAAGGCCAGGATACCATAAATATCTATATATATCCTTCCTCCAAATCCTCCACCGAACCACCAGGTCCACCATGAGGCCATCAGATATACGATCAGGATCAGGGAGAGGCTGATGGGCAGCGTTGATCCCCGAATTATTTTACTCAGGGGAAGGAGTCCGATAATGGCGAAAATCATCAATGGTGTATATAAAAGCCAACCCTTCCGGTAACTGAAAAGGGACTCAATGATATGGGGATTGTCAAAGAAAAAGCGGTCTCCATGCGCTCCGTACGAATAATACATGATCTGCCCGGTGATCATATGCCAGTAGAGAAACTGTGGGATCCACGGCAGTAAAAAGGCAAATATCATAAGCAGCACCTTGGGGATGTTCCTGAGGAAGAACTGTATCCTTTCCGTAAATGAATTCCAGGAATCCACTCCCCACAGGACAAGCAGGATAAGGATCAGCATATTTGTAGGCCTGATCAGCACTATCAGTCCAAATAGCATCCCCAGTAGAAAAGTCCTGGACCAGGTTGCCTTTTCATACCATTTCAGAACCGTATAGAGAAATATTGTAATCAGTACAAAATTATAGGAGTGAGACATAACCGCCTCATAGGTTGAATAATAATAGAGGTTAGTCCCAAGTCCCAATAACAACAGGGTAAGTGCAGTGACTATGGGAGTAAAATATCTGAGCAGTATCTTTCTTAGAAAAATAAATCCTATGGCCACATAAACAAGCACACCGAAGACCAGGAAAAACTGGTAGATGGAACCGAATCCATCCCTGGCTTCTCCGAAAACAGGTGCCAGGATATGTGCCATAAAGAAAAACGGGGAATACATGATCGAGAGGCCGCATGACATATAGATGATCTTCCCGCCGTCTCCGGTAGGTGACCACCAGAACTTATTATCATTGTCAATCATTCCCTCATCCAGAAAATCCAGGCTTGGATCACCGTAGATAAAAGTAGCTGGCAGGTAAGCATAATATGAGATAACATCCCACTTGATAACCCCACGGTTAGGTCCATCATCCCGGGTCCAGTTATGATGCGTGAAGTTAGTTGCAGTGTACACCAGCAACAGGAAAATAATAACAATCCGGGGGGAATTATTTTCTGTAAAATATTTCTTGAATTTGAATACCGGCATGCATGGATTTTGATTGATCAGTTAAATATAATGAAAAGCTATGCAAAGATTTGGCTCGAAACTTGAATATCTACCTGCTGTAGGGTATTTTTGAAGAGAATTGACATTTGTATAAAAAGATGAAAACCAGGAAACCAATATTAAGCATATCCCTGATGCTATTTTTCGTTCTCCTTGCCGGGAGAACCGTCCTGAGCCAGGACAGCCGTCTTGGATACTGGCTTCCTGCGAAAGGTACCCTTAGAATATTCCTGGTTTACGCCGAAGTGATAAATGATCCTGATGAACCAGGATATAAAACCGGCTGGGTACCCGGACAATTGCCGCGCAACCCGGGGTATTTCTTCGATCATGATCTGGATCCTGGAGAAACCCGGAAGGGTATTATGACAAAATACTATCACCAGGCTTCATTCGGGGAATTCAACGTCCTGGCGGATTATTATCCAAAACTTATCTCGGTAGATTTCAATAACATGAGGGGCAGGGGTTTCCGGCAGGTTATGGATACCATCCTGCAACAGACCGGGGAGGATGTGATCACCGCAAACGGTTATTCGGTAAATGCAGGGGATTTTGATGAATTTACCCTTGCCTACCGCCATGGCAGTTCAAAGGCCATACAACCTGATTCCATGATAGATATGGTCATGGTTATCTGGCGGGTCAATTCGAAGATCACCCCCTCTTCATCAGGTGGGTATTGCATGCCTTATCGCATGAATTATCCTTTTAAGGCCATGAAAGGATTTATGGCTTACAGTTATTTCGTGAATGAAGGGGCAGCCAATTATGTGATCCTGAGACATGAGTTTTCACACCTTTTGCTGGGGGGAAATAATTTCCACACTGGTGGATCAGGTGCCGGGACCAAAACATTTATGTCCTCGGCAGGGGGATATGCCATGTTGAGCTCGTGGGACCGGTCCTCACAGGTTTACAATGCATTTGACCGCAGGCGGCTTGGTTGGAAACACCCGGAAAATCAATACCCGGTTTCTGCCCGCGATCCGCTCACAGGGAAGGAAATTGAAGCAGATCTCGTGTACAAACAATCCTTTAGCCATGGACATAACGAATTCATAATCAGAGATTTTGTCAATACCGGTGATGCGATCCGCATTGAATTGCCCTACCTGCAGGAAACTTCCGGAACGATCAATAAACAATGGCTGTGGCTGGAGAACCACCAGAAGCTACCAGGAATGCTGGATCATGGAAAGGCTCAGGAAAAAGGGATATATGCATTTATCCAGGTAGGAAAGGAGCCAATGTCGGGACCTGGTACCTACGGGGGCAATTGCAATTATACCTGGCCACTTTCTGCCATGGGCAATTATGATATGGTAATTGATGAAGCGCAGGAGATATACCATGTCAATGATGCCTTGGAAAATCCCTTTACAGGATACAATAACCTCATACTGGGGGCCTGGGACCTGAAAGACAGGGACGGGATCATTGACCGGAATGAACTTTTCTTTGCCAAAAACATGAAGGTGAACGGGGCGTATCCTGATTCATCCTTTTACAATTTTGATACCTATCCCCTTTTCGGGACCGCATCGGATGCCTTTCAGCCGGGTGACAGGATAGCCAACGATCAGAATCCTGCAGCAGTTCCATTGCCTACCTACCGGACCTCATCAAACGTACGTGCCCGTCCTTCTGCGCCCGCATCCAATGATAACCGTATCATCCACCTGAATGGCATTTCCATCGATGTACTTGATCAAGTCAGCGACGGAAGTATACGTATAAGGATCAGCTGGGACGAAAACCGCCTGCAGTCCAATGTGCGATGGTGTGGGAATATTCACTTACATGAACAGTTGCATATCGATAAGAAGATCCGCCTATTGCTTGACCAGGGACTGACCCCGCAGAAACCAAAAGATCCCATTGAATTCGAGGGACAGCAGGTCTTTGCAGATTTCTCTTCCCTGGTCCTCCAACCTGGCTCAAAACTGGTACTTGAAAAGAATTCCAGGCTGGTGGTTGACAACGGCAGTACCCTTACCCTGCTGGAAGGATCTGAGATAGAGATTGGTCCCCGTGCAAGGATCATCATCCATCCCTCTGCAAAAATTCAGGCCGGAGATAATGCCATTATAAAGGGGCGGGGAAAAATAATCCTGGAAGAAGGTGCCAGGGTTGAATTCACAAAAGAGTCCTACATCGACGTTAAAATGAAAAAATTCTAAGGGCTAATCCTATACCTTCCATTTGATTTCAGAGATTATTTCTTCGCTTAACTTCCGTTGGGTTTTAATGAGTTCACCCATAATCGCCAGAAAATAACTGATTACCCCGAGGAAGGCCAGAATTGACACCAGGATTAAAGAAGGAATATACGTTCGTTCAGGGTCAGGATCTGCTATCCAGAATATCAAATAGAGGTACCTGACACCCAGGATCAGGGCTGCGAGCATTAACAAGTTTCCAATCAGGGAAAAGAAGCGGCCCGGGCGGTACAAGATAAACATTATAATGATAGTCGAACCGGAACGGGAAACATGCTGAAAAATATTTTTGAAAAGCCTTGATTTTCGCGTCGTCGGATTGACATTAATATCAACTGAAACAACCCTGAGGTTTGAGTTTCCGGCCTGGATTAATGTCTCCATAGTATAGGAAAAGCGAGAATAAATGAAAATTCTCCGGCATGCTTTTGCTGACATGGCCCTGAAACCTGATGAAGCATCCTTTACCTTTGTTTTGGATACGACCCGGATGGTCCAACTTCCCAGCAATTGTAAAAGCTTCTTAAAAGGACTGAATTCAGTATGTGATTTAATGGGCCTTGCCCCCACTACAATATCAGCCTTGTGTTCGAGAACCGGCGCTACCAGCTTTGCTATATCCTGTCCCTGGTATTGATTATCTCCGTCAGTATTCACAACTATATCCGCTCCATTTTCAAGGCAATGGTTAATGCCGGAATAAAAGGCAAATGCCAGTCCCCTGTTGGTTCCCAGGGTTAAAATATGATGAACCCCGAGATCCCTGGCAACCTGAACGGTACTATCGCTGCTACCATCATCGATGACAAGGTATTCAATCTGGTCTATTCCGTTTATTTCCCTGGGAAGGTCCTCTATTACCTGGGGCAGGGTTTTTTCCTCATTGAAACATGGAATCTGGATGATTAATTTCATACGGAAGGTGTGTTAGATATGGTATTCTTTTTCTCCATAACAGTTTTACTGAACAGAAATTTTATAACAGAAAAGATTACAACATTGGACAGTTGTATCAATAAATAATAAAATCCGAAAACCTCAACAAACAAAGAGTAGCAAGCCCAGTCCAGCAATCTTACCAGGCCGATCCCCCCCAGGAAAAGAAAATATTGTCTGAGTACCGGATGATCCTTCGATGATTTGAAAACAAACCATCTGAGCATAAAGAAATTAATAGTTACCTGGAAAAGTAATACGATTATATAGGCAGCCGGTTTATATAAATGTAAAAATTCAACCAGGACATAATTAAAAGGAATTGCAATGATAAATGCAGGCAACCCTACCAGGAGAAATAATAAAAATTTCAACAGGGTCTTCTGTTTTACACTGTTCTTACCCGAACTGAATGCTTGTTGTAATCTGAACCGCATTGGTCTTTTCCTGCCTTGATTCATTTATCGTTACTGATCTCCATAGGCTGAAATCTTCTGGATGGAATGAGTCAGCGCTTGATACATGCCTTTTAGAAGATCGAGGTGCCCTTTTCAATATCATATTTCCGGGCATTCTTTGTATCTCATCAACAATGATGATACTGTTGTCCTCGAATGAAATCTCTCTATTAAAACTGATTTTACTCTTCTTTTTCTTGAAGATCAGCTGGGATTTTAAATAATCTATAATTGAATTTCCAAAAATGAAGCTGAGCGTTCTCAAGATAAAATGTTTACCAGGGGAATTTTGCTTTTCCGAATGTGGTATAAAGAATCCCCTGACCAGCAGGGAATCTGAATCCAACTTTCCCTCCCAGTTATCGGACCACCAATGTGTAATATATTGTTTTCCATCACCGGTGAGGATCCATCCGAAATCGTGATAATATTTTTTCTGATCCGGAGAATAGCCTGACAATATGCCACCCTTATTAATGGAAACGATGCTATTGGGCTGATGGCCCGAACCATACCTGATTTGATATCCCGCGTTTGCAAAATACCTGTTTTGCCCGGGGCGTAAAGGGCTAACAGGATTCAATTCCTTGTTCTGATTCAGGATCTTTTCTGCCCGGGCGATGGAATGACCTATGTAATGGACCAGGTACCTGTCATCCACAGCGTGAAAAAAATGATCCGGAGCAGCGAGATCCTGGTAAAGATCATGAAATATTTCCAGTGCAACTGATGACAGCTCTTTATCTGCATGGAACATCGTTCTGACAATACCATAGGGTACCATATAATCGGTATTTCTTGCATTATGCATGCCTGCATTACCTCCAAAGAACCGGGTTAAGGGATGGATGAAAAGGATGGCCTGCCGGATTGATTGAAAAAAGTCATCGTCTTTTGTAAGGTCATACAGGTCCCATAAGCAATCCAGGGTTACGGATAAGTATCCCAGGTCCGGGCCATCATATTCATAAAACCATCCTTCCGGATCCTGCAGAGCCAATGTCCTCACTTTTATCTGATCATAATCAAGGGTAGATGTATCCTGATCTATCCTGTACAGGTAAGCCAGGGCAGCCAGTCCAGCCATTTGTTGGTTTGCAGCCCTGGACTCAAACCTTTTGGCAAGTTGTTTTCGTGCAATCTTTAATCCTTCAGCCACTTCATTTTTATCCACGATGCCGTCATACACAAGCCTGGCCACAGAGAGTGTGGAAAAGGCCAATGGAGGGAAGCCTTTCTCCCAGGGATAGTATTCTTCAAAAGCACCTTTTCTCTTTGCCCGCTGGTTCCAGAACAGGGCGGATGCCCTTGCGATCTCTTCCAGCTGTGTTGAATATTCCCGGAGCTTATCCAATTGCGAAAGCTGGTAACAAAAATAACCCCCTTGCTGGAGGATAACGGAAGAAAAATCCCTGATCCTATAATGCCAGAAGTTCCTGTCAAAACAACCATACAGGGAAGAGTTCCTGTCCCGGCATACCTGGCTTAGTATCCTTGGATACGAGCTTTTTAAAAAATCACTGAATACAATTGCCATGGTTCAGAAATCTTTACTTTATATTCTCTCAATCCTTTTCTTTTGGCTGGTTTGCTGATGTTTTTCCATTTCAGCCGGAGCCCATTGAATACAGGTCCCAGGAATTTCTCAGGAAAAAGGGTCATTAAAAATCGCGATACCCGGTTCCCGGATATAAGGAATATGAAATCTATAACCAGCTCCACCAGAATTCTTGAGAAATGGAGGTTTTTTGGTGCATATCCGAAATCCGGACTTTTCCTCCCGGTCATTCTCCGGATCCTGTTCCTGATGTAACTTCCCCTTTTTTTAAAATCGATCATATGTCCATGCATCTCTGATGCAACTCCTGCATCACTTTCCTCCAGGCTTATTAATCCTTCCTTTCGCATTGCTGAAAGTATCCCGGTCATTTCAGTGTTTCTTGAAACCACGACCGAAAATCCCTTTCCCTGTTTTTCATACTCGGGCGACCAGGCATCACCCACCGAAAGATCGGCAAATTCATTACAGAAATCCATGCTTTGCAGACTTGCCCTGGTAATAAAAAAAGGGATCAGAAAATTATAATATACTTTTTTTGATGTTATTACTTTCCCACTGTCTGTAATGATCTCAAGATGGCCAGGCCATTCCCCGGCACGCCATTTCAGTGAGCTTATCCGGTCGCTCCTTTTAATCCTGTTTGTACGTAAAAAATGATGAATGGCATCGGGATACAGGGCAGTCCCGGTATAGGGTCCCAATATATATTTCACCTGCCGCGCAGGTTCAAATCCGGCCAGCTGCATTTTCCGCAGTACTGCCGATTGCTCGGGCAGACAGGTTATTGCATATTTTTTGCCTTTTTCAAGTTTCGCCAGGATATCCAGGGTAGATACGGGAATATATACCGATTGCGAGGATGCCATGATCTCCCCGGCTGTATGGGCCAATATCACCCTTGCCTTTTCCGGGACAGGGAGCCCTTGTTTAACGACAATGGCTGCATCGATCTTTGCTGTTTGAAGCAGGTAGATGAGGGTACTCGATATGATGCCCCCCGATGCTGCATTGTTCCTGATGTTATCATCCCTCGAATAACCAATGTGCACCGAATCGATGTGGCCTGTCAGCCAGTTATCCGGATACCCAGAAAACACTTTATTATACAGGTCGGGATAATGAATGCCTTTCCCCGGACAAAATTCCACGGGGTTTAAATGAAAAGTTGATGATG
>JAZGGT010000033.1:0-2867 GCA_036480555.1 Bacteroidales bacterium
TGAGGACACCCAGTAAGTATTATATGTAACTTCATCATTATCATAAGGATCCACTACAGGAAGCTGTTCCTTGAACATCCTGATCCCAAGTTCATGAGATGGCTGCCTCTCCCCGTCCGTGGTATCACAGTCATTCCAGCGGTAATCATGGTCATCTTTTTCCCAGTAGGTCCCCACATTGGAAAAAAGCTCCACCAGTCTTGGCTGGCTGAACTGCAGATGATAGTAATTCCTTATCGAACGTTCATCCACACCTTCTCCTATGGGCATGGCTGGAGAGTCATAATAGACATTGTCACCGGTCCCCACGAAAAAATCAGGCTGTAACAGCAGCATCTGCTCCGCAGCCGGAAAGCCATTATACTTATCGGTCCCCAGGTATTTGCGTCCCGGACGATAATAAAAATGCTGATAGTTCATTCCGGTATTTACCACAAAATTAATCTTCCGGGACACCTCAGTACCTGGAAGGGTCTTAAATTCACACCAGTGCCCGGTCCGGTAAGTTGCCGTATCCAGTCCATAAAGCAGGCGGTACTGGTACGAAGTATTTGGATCCAAACCTTCAAGTTTTACTTTAACAATATAGTCCTTCTCAGGCAAGGCCTGCATCCAGACAGTTTTTTGGGATTTTGCCAGGTAGCGATCTGCATATTCAAAGCAGGCCCATCCCGGGCAGCCGATATAATCATGGTTAAACGCTTGATTGGTAAGGGTCAGCCGGGTTTGCAGGATGGCTGTTGTGGAAGTCATATGTCCCACCATTTCCCCCTGTGAATGTTCAGGATGGGCAAGCAGTTCAAGTATTTTCTGTCTGTTTTCTGCAGCGCTTGATCCTCCGGATCCTGATTCCTGAGCTTTAAGATTGGATGGTGTCACCAATACCGAAAGCAGGATGATCCACACTAACGAAAGGCCGGTTTGTTGAATTTGTTTCATTGATATTAAGTATTAATTATCCAAACGGTTGAGTGCGAAAGCATAAGCACCTATTGCAATGGCCTTACTGGCCCCCAGACGGCTGATGCCTACGGCGGTTTTGGGCTGGTCATCATAATACTGTGTGCTTCCGGTACCGGGTACAGGTACCTCCCGGCCGGTTTTCTCCAGGAAAGCCTGGAGCTCATCATCATCATCCAGGTTATAGGCCCTCTGAACAAGCCTTATCATTGGGCTTCCGGGCGGATATGCATACCATCCATTCATGGTTTTCATGACGGAAGGCATGAAATACTTCGCTGCTCCTGCAATGCCGCCTCCCATTACGATAAGTCCATCAGTCAGGGTTACCAGGTTGGCTATGGCATCTCCCAGGTGTTCTCCCATCAACTCAAAAGCCTTTAATGCCGCATCTTTAGAGTCAGACGCCTTGCCGTCAGCGATATCAAAGATATCCTTTGGGCTGAGGTCCCGGTCATCGGGAAGTCCCACATACTGGATATAATTCCGGATAACGGAACGGATGCTTACTCCCTCTTCTGCATTCCGGTCAGGTGAAAGCCTGTTGGAAAGGAGCCATACTTCAGCAGCAAGGGAATTATCACCCACCAGAAGCCGCCCTTGTGAAAAAATACCAGCCCCGAAGCCGGTCCCCAATGTCAAACCAACCAGGTTATGATACTGCTTTGGATTCCCGCTTTCCTTCAGCATCAGGTTGACCTCCGGCAGGAATCCGCCCAATGCTTCACCATAAGTGTACAGATCCCCGTCATTGTTGATGTATGCCGGGATACCGAAGGCATCCTCAAGTATTGCTACAAGGGGTACTCCTCCCCTGAAACCTGGCAGGTTGGCCAGGTCACCAACAATTCCGTTGGGGTAGTCGCAAGGTCCGGGAAAAGCGAAACTGATGGCCACTGCCGGCTCCTTAAGCTGTTTGATAACCTCCCGGAAACCTTCCTTCATCGATGAGATGCATTTATCGAGCTGGTCACCATAGGAGGGTTTGTTTACCGGTTTAACAACATCCCTGCCTTCCTTAATGGCTGAATACACAAAGTTGGTACCACCGGCATCCAGGGTTAGAACAGTACGTTTATCAGAAAATAGATCCATGATTATTTAGATTTAGATTATTCTGTTTTTAGCAGGGCAATCCAGTGGCCTTCTCCAGGACATTCTAATTCAATAATTGCCCTGGGATCAATAGTTACGGCTTCAGACCATTCCGCCTTAAGAACATCACACCATTCCAGGCTGACATTCCCTCTAAAGGCTGCATAATAAAGGCTTACCGATCCACCTTCAGGAAAATATACCACATATTCCCTCCCCGGAAGCACCATACAATATGCCTCCGCGGGATCTCTGTCCGAGAGGAGATCATTGTAGGGTTCGGATTCGAAGACATTCACTTTTGTAGACAGATCCCGCATACTCCGGATGACATTTTGCGCCTTCTCATTCAGTCCCTGTCCACTCGTAGGCCTGTGAAAGCGGCTGGATGCACAACCCATCAGCACATTCTGTATAAAAGCCTCTATCCCCTGCTGTGTGGTTTTATGCCTGCCGCCGTCATTTCCATATACTTTCACATTTGTCAATGGTCTGAGGTATCCTAGTTTATCGAGATTTTTCATCTGGTTGATCCCATTATTCCAGTGATTTTCTCCAGTCTGGTGGTTGTTCTGGGAGATATCAACGAAATCATAGATTTCAGGATGGTGCATGGTTTCAAAGTGCTGGGGATGGGACAGGTCCCAGGAATCCCACATTTCAGTACACAGCACTTTCTTGCCGGCGAGCTGAGCCTTCATTTTGATATATTTTGCCCAGAACCTCCCCCAGCTTGCCGTTACGGAGGTTTCATTATCCATGCAGTACAGGACATTCCCGTATGACAGGGAATAAGACAGTAGCTTGTCAAC
>JAZGGT010000034.1:0-9246 GCA_036480555.1 Bacteroidales bacterium
TCCCGGCAGCTCCTGCCAGGATAAGGGCTACAGACAGGACCAGTCCATTGTGTGCCTTTTGCCTGATCAGGTAACGCATGTAAAAGGCAATCCCTGTGACTGCCAGAATACGGAAAAGACTGAGAAATATCTTCCCGTTCTCCCCCGGCAGATCCATGCCGAATGCCATCCCGTTATTTTCGGTAAAATGAAGTATAAACCAGTTACCAATCACATGGATTTCCTCACCGATCCTCATATTGGTTTTGATAAGGATCTTGAAAAACTGATCAAGGGTCAGGATTGCCAGAATAATTAATATGGACTTTTTGCCTATGGACATATGGGATATAAAATAATCGGGCGGGGCCCAATCATTATTTACTGTGCTTGTTTTGCATCAATGCTCAGTGTAGCATGTGGAACAGCCCTGAGTCTTTCCGGCTTGATCAATTTACCGCTAACCCGGCAAATTCCATAGGTCTTGTTTTCAATCCTGACCAGTGCCGCCTGCAAGTGCTGGATAAATTTCACCTGCCGCTGGGCCAGTTTTCCTGCTTCTTCCTTGGAAAGTGTGGCTGCACCTTCTTCCAGGACCTTAAACGTAGGGGAGGTATCCTGCGTATCATTGCTTTCCCCGTGGGTAATTGAATCTTTTAAAAGTTCGTAATCCTTTCTTGCTTTATCGAGTTTCTGGAGGATAATATCTTTGAATTCCACCAACTCTTCGTCTGAATACTTTGTCTTCTCTCCCATTTCTCTCAAAATTTTGGCAAATATAAGAAAAAAAAATATACGGAAATATGTTATTGAGCTAAAGTCAATTGGCTTATTAATCGCTGGATATTTTCTCGATCTTCATCCAGGTGTATAATCCTTCTTCCAGCTCTACTTTCCGTGCATTTTCCGTATCCATATCATCCACCAGCTGAACACGGTCAGCCAGGGTCTGCGTGCCAATGTTTTCCCTGTGCTGATCAATGGCCTTATTCAGGGCTTCATGTTTCATGATCATGATATTGATCTTGTCCGTAACTTCAAACCCACTTTCTTTCCGGTAATTCTGAATGCGGTTGATAAATTCACGGGCAATGCCTTCATAACGTAATTCATCGGTAATTGTTACATCCAGCGCAACTGTCAGGCTGCCATCATTGGCCACCAGCCATCCTGGAATATCTTCTGTAGTGATCTCCACATCTTCCGCAAAAAGCATTATTTCTTCGCCTGAAGTCTTCAGTTTCCATTCACCTGATGCTTCGAGGCTGGAAATATCTTCCTGCGACATTTTCTGTATTTCAGCAGCAATTGTTTTCATCAGTTTTCCGAAGCGTGGACCCAGAGATTTGAAATTGGGTTTGATCCGCCTGACCAGTATCCCACTGGTATCAGTCAGGAATTCAATATCCTTTACATTTGTCTCTGTCAGGATCAGGTCCTTAACTGCTTCAATCTTTTCCCGGAAACCGTTATCATGTATCGGGACCATCAACTTATTCAGTGGTTGACGGACCTTGATGTTCACCTTCCTTCGTAAACCAAGAACCATGGAGGATATTTTCTGTGCCAGTCCCATGCGTTCTTCCAGTCCCTTGTCAATACTGCTTTCATCACACACCGGGAAATCGGTAAGGTGCACAGAATCTTCCGGATGGCGCCCGGAAACACTGTTCAAGTCTGTGAACAGGCGTTCTGCATAGAATGGGGCCATCGGTGCCATCAGCCTGGAAACGGTTTCAAGGCAGGTATACAGGGTCTGGTATGCTGATTTTTTATCCGTGGTATAATCTCCTCCCCAATATCTTTTCCGGTTCAATCTTACAAACCAGTTGCTCAGGTTTTCAATAATAAATTCCTGGACGGCTCTCCCGGCCCTGGTGGGTTCGTAATTGCCGAATTGCTCATCCACCTCTTTGACCAGTGAGTTCAGCAGGGATATGATCCACCGGTCGATCTCCGGCCTTTCATTGACAGGGATTTCCTCATCCCGGAAGTTGAAGTCATCAATGTTTGCATAAAGGGCAAAAAATGAATAGGTGTTATAAAGTGTCCCGAAAAGCTTCCTTTTTACTTCATCTACCCCGTCCACATCAAATTTGAGATTATCCCAGGGTTGGGCATTGGTCATCATGTACCACCTGAGAGGATCAGCACCGTATTTATCAATGGTTTCAATGGGATCCACAGTATTTCCCAGGCGTTTGGACATTTTATTGCCGTTTTTATCCAGTACCAGTCCGTTCGATATAATATTCCTGAAGGATACTGAATCAGAAATCATGGTTGCAATGGTATGCAGGGTGAAGAACCATCCCCTTGTCTGATCAACTCCTTCGGCAATAAATTCCGCCGGGAACAGCCGGTTAAACTCTTCCTTCTTTTCAAAGGGATAATGCCACTGAGCATATGGCATGGCTCCGGAATCAAACCAGACATCAATCAGGTCCGGCTCCCGGTACATTTTCTTTCCATTGTCGGAGACCAGCCAAACTTCATCAACAAAGGGCCTGTGCAGGTCAAATTGCTGGTAATTCTCATCGGTATTATCACCGGGTATATAATCAGCCAGCGGGTTCTTCGTCATGATCCCGGCTGATACTGCCTTTTCAATCTCAGTCTTCAGTTCTTCCACTGAACCAACACATTTGATTTCTTTCTTGTCCCCGGTCATCCAGATCGGCAATGGGGTTCCCCAAAATCGGGAACGTGACAGGTTCCAATCCACCAAATTTTCCAGCCATTTACCGAAGCGACCTGTGCCAGTGGAAGCGGGTTTCCAGTTAATGGTATTGTTCAGGGCAATCAGCCTTTCCTTGACCCTGGTGGTCCGGATGAACCAGGAAGACATAGGGTAATACAAAACCGGTTTGTCTGTCCGCCAGCAATGCGGGTAATTATGGACATACTTGGCGATCCGGAAGGTTTTCTGTTGCTGCTTAAGGTTCACTGCAATGGCAACATCCGTGGTCTCGGTCCCCTCAGGAATGGATTCATCATATTCATTCTTCACATACCTGCCCGAAAAATCTCCATATGTGTTTTGGTTAACAAATGCCTGGACAAAATTCTCATCAAGTTCCTCTACCTTGTAAAAACGCCCATGCCTGTCAACCAGGGGCTGGGTATTTCCTTCCCTGTCAACAACGATCAGTGCCGGTATATCATTCTCTTGTGCAATCCGATAATCATCCGCCCCAAAAGTCGGGGCAATATGAACAATACCTGTCCCCTCTTCTGTGGTCACAAAATCACCCAGGAGAATTTTGAAAGCAGGTTTCCTGGGCTTCACCCAATCGATCAACTGCTCATAGGAAATACCATCGAAGGCTCTCCCTTTGTATTCCCCTACAACCTGGTATGGAATGTTTTTGTCCCCAGGCTTGTAGGAATCCCATTCCAGATCCTTGTTTCCCGCGGGAAAATAGGTCTTAAACAGGGCCTTGGCCAGCACTACGGTAATGGGTTCACCACTGTAAGGATTATATGTTTTCACACTGACATAATCCATGGATGGTCCCATCGCCAGGGCAGTATTGGACGGCAGGGTCCAGGGTGTGGTGGTCCAGGCCAGTATGTAAACATCCGTATCGGTACCCCGGTAAAGAAATGCCGATTTATTATTTTCACCCAGCTTGAACAGTGCCACAATGCTTGTGTCTTTCACATCCCTGTAACAACCGGGCTGGTTCAGTTCATGGCTGGAGAGCCCGGTTCCTGCTGCCGGTGAGTAGGGTTGAATGGTATACCCCTTGTATAAAAGATCTTCGTCAAACAATTTTTTAAGCAAATACCATAGGGTCTCTATATATTTATTCTCAAAGGTAATATACGGATCATCCATATTGACCCAGTATCCCATTCGGTCTGTCAGTTCCTCCCATTCGCGGGTATATTTCATCACTTCCCGGCGGCATGTATCATTATAATCTGAAATGGAGATCTTCTTGCCAATATCATCCTTGGTGATTCCCAGGGTTTTCTCTACGGCCAGTTCAATCGGCAGGCCATGTGTATCCCATCCCGCCTTGCGGTCCACCCGATATCCCTTCTGGGTTTTGTAGCGGCAGAAAATATCCTTTACCGCACGGGCCATCACATGATGTATCCCCGGGATGCCATTGGCTGACGGAGGACCTTCATAAAATATATAAGTTGGGCTGTCTTTCCTTATTTCAAGACTCTGTTCAAAGGTGTTCGTATCCTTCCAGAATTTTTCTATTTCTCTGTTGATCCCGGTCAGGTCAAGCCCTTTATATTCAGGAAATTTCGTCATCATTATATCCTTGCAAAACCCTTCTTTCAGAAAGCGACAAAGATAAGAATTATTGGGGCATTATGTTTTAATTAAATATTAAATTAGTACAAAATTAAATCATCGGATTATGTTTTCAGGAATCGTAGAAGAAACAGCCATGGTAACCAGGCTTGTAAAAGACCAGGAAAACCTACACATCAGCCTTACCTGTTCATTTGTCAACGAACTGGGCATAGACCAGAGCATTTCCCATGACGGGGTATGCCTGACTGTAGTAAAAAAAACAGAGGAGGATTATACCGTGACTGCGATCCAGGAAACACTCTTGAAAACAAACCTGGGACAATGGAAGGTGGGCAGTAAGGTAAATGTGGAGCGCAGTGTTAAGGCCGATGGCCGGCTTGACGGCCATATGGTACAGGGACATGTAGACATGACAGCTGTCTGCACGGAGGTAACAGAAGTGGAAGGCAGCTGGTATTACAGTTTTGAATATGAGCCCCATACAGAAGAGCAAATAACGGTTGAAAAAGGATCCGTCTCCGTCAACGGCGTAAGCCTTACCGTAGTGAACTCCAGGGAAAAAACCTTTCAGGTGGCTATTATCCCATATACCTACGATGTCACCAATTTCCATAAGATCAAGCCAGGAACCATTGTCAATATTGAGTTTGATATCATTGGCAAGTACATCGCCAGAATATTAAAACAAATGGGGAAATTGTAGGATTATGAAAACTACACCAAGACAATTGGCCATATTGATTTCATTGATCATTTCATTTGTCTGTGCCACACTGGTGATTATGTCACTGTTCCTGGACATCGTGCATCCACTGCTAATGATTATTGCATCTATAGTCATCGCATTCATCATCGCTTTTTTCCTGATATATTATGCAGTCAACAATTTTATTTTCGGAAAAATAAATCCCATCTACAAGACAATAGAAAACATACCCATAACCAAAGATGAACTCAGGAAGAAACTGGAAGGTAAAGATGTGATCCAGGAGGTGAACAGGATGGTGATCAATTATGCCCAGAACCGTGCCAAGGAAATTAAAAAACTGCGGAGAATGGAGAAATACAGGAAGGAATTTCTGGGGAATGTCTCGCATGAACTGAAGACTCCTATCTTTAATATCCAGGGTTATATTCTCACCCTTCTTGACGGCGGACTCGAAGACCCGGAAATCAACCGTGAATACCTGGAGCGGACAGAAAAGAGCATCAACCGCATGGTATCCATCATTGAAGACCTTGAATCCATCACCAAGCTTGAAACCGGTAAGCTGGCACTGGAATGGGAGGATTTTGACATCGTTCAGCTGGTAAAATATGTGTATGAATTACAGGATTCCATCAGGGCTAGATTTAACATTGACTTTGCCTTTGACCGGAGCTATGATAAGCCTATCGTGGTGGCCGGAGATAAAAAACGTATTACGGAAGTGCTGAATAATCTGATCGTAAACTCAATTTTCTATGGTAATAAAGGGGGTAAAACAACCATCAGTTTCGCAGAGATGGGAGAGAACATCCTGGTCGATGTCACAGATAATGGCCTGGGTCTTGAAGAAGATGAAATCCCCCGCATCTTTGAGCGTTTTTATCGTACCGATAAAAGCCGTTCGAGGGACCGGGGAGGGACCGGGCTTGGTCTTTCCATTGTGAAACATATCATTGAAGCTCATAACCAGACAATTACTGTGCGGAGTGAACCGGGGAGCGGTTCTTCTTTTTCTTTTACCCTGAAAAAAGCCTGATCCCTTTCTCCCTGCTTGCATGACAAGGAAAAAATCCGTGAAATATTCAATCCTGTGAGTTTAAGTGTCTGATGTATTCCAGGATCAATTGTTTCAATGACCGGATTTTATCAAGAATTCTTTCCAAACGTATGATCTCTTCATCTACATCAGAAACGAGTATTTCTTTTTCAACGTTGTTGAGATGTTCAAGGGCCACGAACAGGTAATGTATCTGCTGTGCCCTTAATTCTGTCCCGTGGCTATAGGTCAGATTCATTAAAAACATGTTCATTTCAGACCTGATTTTTAAAAATGTTGATAAATCATCATATGTCCTTACCATTGACGTATCCAGGGCGCAGGCTGAATCCAATGATATTTCATATAAATTTTCCGTTCCCATATTTTGCGTTTAACACTTTTCTGTCCCTTAATCCACAAAATGATAAAAAATCAGCTACTTGTTTTATATTTATAGTATGATATTAGTTACAGGCAGCACGGGACTGGTAGGTACACATTTATTGCTGGAACTGGTAAAAAAGCATGACAAGATCAGGGCGACTCACAGGGCATCATCGAATCTCCGGGCCGTATATGATACATTCGCACTGTATGTCGATGATCCTGGGACTTACTATGATAAGATAGAATGGATAGAAGCGGATGTTGCTGATTTTGATACACTTATCCAGGCACTGGATGGTGTTGATTATGTGTATCATACGGCTGCTTTTGTTTCATTTGACCCCAGGGAACGTCAGACTATGATCCGGATCAATGTTGGGGGAACAGCAAATCTGGTAAATGCCTGTCTGGAAAGAAAGGTGAAAAAACTATGCTATGTCAGTTCTACCGCTGCCCTGGGTAATGCTCCTTCAGGAGAGCAGATCACGGAGGCTATGATATGGTCCTATTCAAAGAACCGATCCTCTTATTCGGTCAGCAAATACCAGTCTGAAATGGAAATTTGGCGTGGTATGGCCGAGGGACTGCAGGCTGTTATTGTCAATCCTTCCATTATTATTGGTCCGGGGGACTGGAAAAGAAGTTCTTCCTATCTCTTTTCCGCTGTATGGAAAGGTATGAAATTCTATACCGAAGGGGTAAGCGGTTATGTGGATATCCGTGATGTGGTGTATGCCATGATCACCTTGATGGACGGGGATTTTACTTCAGAAAGATTTACTTTATCTGCTGAAAATCTTTCTTACCGGCAGGTATTTGAAATGATAGCCTTTGCAATGGATAAACGTCCGCCCAGGATACATGCAACTCCTTTATTAATTTCCATCGCTTGGAGATTGAGCTGGCTAATCTCAAAACTCAATGGTAAAAAAAGTAGCATCACCCGTGATACAGTCAAATCCAGTAAGAGAAAAGCATTGTTTTCAAACGAAAAGATCAGGCAGGCCATCGGGATAGATTTCATACCAATAAAACAGTCTGTCCGGGATACGGCCAATCACTTTCTAAACCATGCCGTAGCCGGGAAGGTTTAGGATGGTATCTTTGTCTTTTGCCTTTTTGTTAACCACCATTCTATCATATACAGAAGGATTGTGCAAGAGATGACGATGATGGTCAGGATGGTTTCCCCAAGATTTTGCAATATTAACACCCCTGATACCATAACTGCATTGATCAGTAATAATACAATTGTTGCCTGCAAATGCCTTAATCCCAGGTCGATCAACCTGTAATGTATATGTAATCTGTCAGGCTTAAATGGAGATCTCCCGAGACTTATCCTTGTCATTATAACTTTGATCATATCAGCCACCGGAATAATGAAGATGGCCAGGGCCAATGATTGCGGGGAAGATATCTGCACCCCTGCCAGTGCAGGATTGTCCATACCAATAAACCTGATTACCAGGATGGATGATATAAATCCAACTATCAGGGAGCCGGTGTCACCCATTAAGATTTTTTTCTTCCGGCTGAATACGTTGTAATAAAAAAATCCGAGCAGGCTCCCGCAGAAAATAAACGATAGTAAAGCATAATACAAAAGGCCTGATTGAATGAATATCCATCCCAGGACCAGGGAAGAGCATATTCCAATTCCTGAGGCCAGCCCATCAATCCCATCGATCAGGTTAAAACTATTGATAATAAATACAATTACCAGGATGGTAATCAGGATGGCCAGGGTATGGCCGGGTTCACTCATCCAGGGAAACATGTTAAGGGATGTGATCTTTAATCCGGCCACTATGGAAATGATCCCGGCAGCCAGGACCTGTCCTGATAATTTCCACCATGGGGCAATGATCAGTATATCATCCTTGATGCCTATGAAAAAAAGAATCACAGAGCCAGCGATAATATAGGGCAATTCCGGAAATTGAGAGACATCAGAAAACAGGGCCAGTGAAATGATGGTCCCGGCAAAAATGGCTAGTCCCCCGAGCGTCGGCACTTCTTTTCTTCGGGGTTTTCGTCCCTGGGGTTTGTCAAATAATTTCTTTCTGCGTGCTACGGTTACAATGCTGGGAATGGACAGAATACTTATCGCCAGCGAGGTTAAGAAACCAAATATGATACCACCAAACTGCAAGTTGTTTGTTAAATTTATCAGGTATACAGAAACCTTTTG
Organism: Bacteroidales bacterium; assembly: GCA_036480555.1. Lineage (GTDB taxonomy): Bacteria > Bacteroidota > Bacteroidia > Bacteroidales > SM23-62 > SM23-62. Next base: position 8,588 of record JAZGGT010000034.1, read on the forward strand.
ATTTTTTTTGTAGCAGTTTTCTGAAAGGGATCCTGATGCAACACGATGCTGTGGAGCTGGGAAAATTTATTTACCCTCGCATTTACATATATCTTCAGTTCCAGCAGAATTTCTTCTGTCTTTTTCTCTACGAACTGGGAAACTTCCTCACGCAAATGGTGATAGGCCTCTTCAATTTCCTCTCTGTTAATATGAACCAGAGCCACCAATTTTCCTTTTTTCTGTATGACAATAGATTCAATAACATGCCGGAAATTATTGATCACTGATTCAATTTCCTCAGGGTAAATATTTTCGCCACTCGATCCAACAATTATATTTTTCAGCCGTCCCTTGATATATAACTTCTGATCCCTGTCAAACACTCCCAGATCTCCGGTTTTAAACCACCCATCAGGGGTTAAAACCTGTTCACTAAGTGCCGGTTCTTTGTAATAACCTTTCATGATATTAGGACCTTTTGCCCATATTTCACCTTCTCCTGTCAGGGGATCCGGATCGTGTATTTTCAATTCCACTCCTTCGACGGCTGGTCCCGTTGATCCCACTTTGGTTTTCCCGACTACCGCGCCAGCCAACATTGGTGCAGTTTCGGTCAAACCGTATCCAATGGCATAGGGAAAATCAGCTTCGTTGAGAAATTTCTCAACATTCGTATT
>JAZGGT010000035.1:0-2087 GCA_036480555.1 Bacteroidales bacterium
TTAACAGATTCAGCCAGCATGATAAGCTTATCTCCTTTTTCAATCATCATTGTTTTGGGAGGGTTTAAGATTTGTTCTGCCTGCTTTATAATTCCAATTACCTGTAGATTGGCCAGGTGTTCTAACACTGCAACTTGAATATCAGAGACTTTATAGCCCTGAAGCCTGGTATTAAATATATAAAACTGGCTGCCCACTGTATTACTGATAATCTGCTGGATGATGTCATGGACACCGGGAGAGACAAACTCCTGGGCCATTAAACAGTCAGTGATACCATCAGGAGTCACAATCCCGTCAACGTTGGATCGTTTCAACATTTTCAAATTGTCTTTGCTGACCAATTCCACAACAACTTTTAAGTGCAGGCTCTGTTCCCTCTTTAACATTTCTATGATTGTCCCAACGGCGAAGGTCTTTTCATCTGATGTTGCGCTTTTTGGGTCTTCTGCCAGGATAAAGACCCCTGCACAACTACAGATATTGGCCTTCATTAAGATATCTTCCCTGGTGGGGTCACCCTTCACGAATTGAATGCGGTGGACCTTAAATTCTTCAGGCATTTCTTCAAAACCATCAGAAATCACAACAAAGGATCGGTCTGCATATTCAGGATTGGCCCTGATTTCAGCAACAAGCAGGATGACCTTCCGGATGGCTGGACAATTACATATAACTATGTGATTTTTGTCCGATATGCTCATTAAGCCTCTCTTTTTTTTTGACACCCTCTCCAGCATCGATTCCGCAACCGACCCTATCAGGTAGCCGATGATGCCGATCCCCAACACCATGCAGGGATATGAGATAAGAAAACGCCCGGCCCATGTTCCGGCAGAATAGTCCCCATAACCAACCGTTGTCATGGTAACCATGGCCCACCAGATTGAGTCCCATAAGGTTAATTGATCCTGAATGCTGTGTTCTGCAAGGTAGAAGGCAATGCCGAACAACAAGTTGAGAATAAATGCTGCACCAAGGGCCTTGAAAATATTAACCTGAGGTATCCTGTCTTTAGATAACCACTTATATAGCCTTCGTAAAAGGTGCATGGATTTTTATTATAAAAGCCAGACTGCCAACCAGAGTGGACTGACATAAAATGGGTCGTAGTAGGAGTAGTAGTAGTTTATCGGCTGCGCTTCAACTACAACCTTTTCTACGACATGATCTTCTTCATTATCATCATCAAAATCCTCACTTTCTTCAGGCTGCTCTTTGCGCAACTTCTCTTCCCTCTCAAGAAGTTTTATCATAAGCGCCTAGCCCTGTTTGATGATGTCCGTTATCACGTCTTCTGCGCTTACACTTCCCTTCTCATCTTCATAACCAAGATCCTCCCACCTTATAGCGGTATTACAGATGAGTATAATTTCATCCCAGATGTTGCCCAGAAGCAAGTCAAACTGCCAGCCGGTTTCATCCCGCCCGAACCTGTCTTCATTTAGGAAACTCATAAAGGCTATCTCCACAGGATCGAGTTTTTTGAATTCAGCCACAGCCAACCTGATATCATCCCATCGGTCGTCATTCAGGAAGTTTTTCCAACTGGTATTATCCTCAAAGTCAAGGTAAGAAGCAAATGCAAATTCCCCCGCCTGCAGGTCAACCGCACAGTAAATATCAAAGACCTTTAAATATTCGGTGTAACGGGCTAGGAAACGCTTAAGGACCTCACGACCTTTTTCATTGGGGACATACCTTTCCTGGTTCCGTATCTCAATATACTCTTTCATCAGCAACCATTCAAGGACCGGTTCCAGGTCCTCCTCGTTTCCTTCCAGAAGCACTGGAAATGAGCGGGGCGTATTTATCATCACATTGAGCAGATAGGCACCGGCAAACTGCTTTTTCTGCTCATCATTAAGGGCATATACCTTTTTCCCCATTAACAAAGTCCCCTGTTAGTGTAATAGTTTTTAAATAAGCACTTTAAAATGCAGCGTTCATCAGGAAGGCAATCATTACTGCCATTCCACCTTCCACCAAGGCTACGCCCCAGTTTTGGTCTTTACTTATTTCTTCATCCAGGAGCTGTCCGGGAAGGATAATTTTGTCAACCAGGTATCTGTTGATGACAAGGAGAA
>JAZGGT010000036.1:0-4199 GCA_036480555.1 Bacteroidales bacterium
ACCTGAGCGATACGATCACAAGACCCTATATGGAGGAATATGTATTGAGAGGGCTAAGACTTGACCAGCAATGAGAAGAAGCATCAACATATTGAACAACACTGACTGGGTGACTGTAGGGATCTACCTGGTTTTGGTTATCCTGGGTTGGATGAATATATATGCTGCGGTGTTTGACGAACAGCATGAGAGCATATTGGACCTGAGCCAGCGATACGGTAAACAGCTTATATGGATCATTGCAGCCATTGTACTGGCGATTACCATTTTCCTGATCGACACAAAGTTTTATTCCTTTTTCGCATATTTTATCTATGCCATTGCCATCCTGTTATTGATAGGGGTTCTCATACTCGGGAAAGAAATCCATGGTGCCAGGTCCTGGTTCCAGATAGGCAGTTTTCATTTCCAGCCGGCTGAATTTGCCAAGATTGCTACCAGCCTGGCATTGGCAAAGTACCTGAGTTCCTATAATATTAAGGTTGAATCTTTTCGGGCTATCGTCCATGTCCTCGCCATTATACTTTTACCAGCCCTGCTCATTGTCATCCAGCCGGACATGGGATCTGCCCTGGTATTTTTCATCTTCATACTGGTGGCCTACCGGGAAGGATTTCCTGATGTCATCCTTATCCTGGGGGTCATCTTGGCTGTCCTGTTCTTTCTGACCCTGTTGCTGGATAAGTTCATTATCTTCCTGATCATCATGGGACTGGCCCTGCTCATTTACTGGATCTTCTCGAAAAATCTGAAAAATACATTTATCGCCGGAATTTTGATCGTGGTACCTGCCGTGATACTGTATTTATTATCCCGGCTGGATTTGATTAGCATGAACAGGTATTATATCATTTTGCTGGCCGTCGCTGCAGCACTTCCGTTTTACCTGATATATGCCTACAGGAAAAGGCTCTGGAATATTTATCTGATCCTTTTGCTGGCGGTTGGTTCGTCGGTTTTTACTTTTTCGGTGGATTATGTATTCCATAATGTATTGAAGGAACATCAGCAGCACAGGGTAAATATCCTCCTGGGACTGGAGTCTGATCCACTCGGACTGGGATATAATGTCAATCAGTCAAAAATAGCCATTGGTTCCGGTGGGTTCGCAGGGAAAGGGTTTCTGCAGGGAACCCAGACCAAATTTGATTTCGTTCCTGAACAAAGTACAGATTTCATATTCTGCACAGTTGGAGAAGAATGGGGATTTATCGGAACCTCGCTGGTGATTGGACTATTCGTCTTTCTGTTGATCAGGCTGATAAAAATTGCTGAGAGGCAACGCTCGAATTTTAGCAGAATCTACGGCTACGGGGTTGTGTCCGTACTTTTCTTCCATTTTGCAGTGAATATCGGCATGACCATCGGCCTGCTGCCGGTTATCGGGATCCCCTTGCCATTCTTTAGTTATGGAGGCTCATCCCTGTGGGCCTTCACCATATTATTATTCATTCTGCTTCGCCTGGATGCCACAAGAATGGAACTATTGAAATAAGTTTATATATAGATTGAGGCCTCCATCCTAACCTGTTTATTGTTAATAGATTACCTCCGGAAGTTCAATAAATACAGGGCTCATTGTTTTTAAAAATGGCATTTTTTTCGTATCTTATAAGGCTCTGCCTTAATTTTTTTGCGCTGATAGACATTGTAAAGGAGGATAATAATTATGAAATACCAGACTTATACCCTAAGAAATTTCAAAGAGATACCTCAGTTGAAAAACGTTCCCGAAGAGTATCTTTTTAACATTGAAGTGGTCGGGAACATTCTGCCTTTTAAGACCAATAATTATGTAATAAATGAGCTGATCGACTGGAATAATTATGCCGAGGACCCAATGTTTTGCCTGAATTTCCCCCAGAAGGAGATGCTGAGGCCCGATAATTTCGAATCCATGGCTGGACTTATACAGGCCGGAGCGGACACGAGCCAGGTCTCAAGGATGGCGCACCAGGTCCGTCTTGATCTGAATCCCCATCCGGCGGGACAAATGGAGCATAATGTGCCCATCTACAAGGGAGAGCCCCTTCCGGGCGTACAGCATAAATACAGGGAAACTGCCCTTTTCTTTCCAAGCCAGGGGCAGACCTGTCATGCTTATTGTACATTCTGTTTCCGCTGGCCACAATTTACCGGGATATCCAACCTGAAGTTTGCCATGAAACAAACGGACCTTCTGGTTGGCTACCTGAGAGAACATCCTGAGATCTCTGATGTGATTTTTACCGGCGGGGATCCAATGGTGATGAGTGCGAAAAACCTGGCTGTTTATTTGGATGCATTGCTGGATGCGGATCTACCCGGACTGAAAAATATCCGGATTGGCACCAAAACACTTGCCTTCTGGCCTTACAGGTATCTTACTGATCCGGATGCTGATGAGGTGCTGGATATTTTCAGGAGAGTTGTTGACCGTGGTATTCACCTGGCCTTTATGGCACATTTCAGCCATCCCGTTGAATTATCCACAGGCGCCGTACAGGAAGCCATTGGCAGGATCCTTAAAACCGGTGTTCAGATTCGTACCCAGTCCCCCGTCTTAAACCATATCAATGCCAGTGCAGACATATGGGCCAGTATGTGGAAACAGCAGGTCAGCCTCGGGATGATCCCCTATTATATGTTTGTAGCAAGAGATACCGGGGCCAAGGAATATTTTGCACTGCCACTGGGAAGAACCTGGCAGATATTCCGGAAGGCTTATGGACAGGTTAGCGGTATCTGCCGTACCGTACGTGGCCCCAGCATGTCAGCCAATCCCGGGAAGGTGCAGATTTTAGGCGTGACAGAGGTTCGTGGCGAAAGGGTTTTTGTACTGAACTTTATTCAGGCAAGGAATCCTGAATGGGTCGGAAGGCCATTCTTTGCTGCCTACAATGATCATGCATATTGGTTGAATGACCTGAAGCCCGCATTTGGCAAATCAGAATTTTTCTATTCCCGGGAATTCAGGAGGAGGCCGAAGATAGAGGAGGATAGTATGGGAATCTATGCTGAAGAACTTGAAAGGGTATTCAGGAAGTGTTCAGGTAAGTGGTAGTGAAAGACCAATATTCAGAGAATGATATTGTAATCCTTTTGTACCATCTCCCGCATATCGGTAAAGAATTCTATGAAATTCTCCTTCAGAAAATCGTAGTTCTCCTTTAACTGGCTTACTGCATAATCAGAATGGTCGGGGAGTGACGTACGGTATGACATCCGCTTGAATACCATGTTCAAACCGTTGAAATGGATATAGGTTTCAAGCCAGTTACTCTTGATAAAATAAGGGAACCAGCTTTTTACCCCGGCCGGAAAAATGGAAAATCCGGAATCCAGCAACCTGTATTTGTCATGGATATATTCCCTGAGTGGTATTTCTGAATACAGGTGCCAGTTTGCAGAGAGGAAGTGATCATAATAAATATCCACGACGATCCCGGCATACAGGCCGTATTTTTCAGCGATGACCTTTTTGGATGCCCGTGTGAGAATATGGCTGTCGGTGAAACTATCAATCTTCCGGTGCAACATGATTCCCTGTTTCACCTTCTCCGGATATCCGCTAATGTTTTTTCCTTTGACGTAATCGCCAATGAAGTTGCCAATCAGGATTTCCCTGGAGTCCCCCGACAGATATATATGAGCCAGAAAATTCATAAATTAAATATACTCATGATAAATAACATGTGCTAACAAAAATCATAAGCTCCTGTATACATATAGTGTATATTTATAAAAAATTTTCAGATATGTCCAGAAAGAATGCAATTATTATCGGTGCGGCAGGGCGTGATTTCCACAACTTCAATACCTTTTTCAGGGATAACGAGGATTATAACGTATTGGCTTTCACAGCCGCACAGATACCGGATATCGATGACCGAAAATATCCTGCTCCCCTGGCAGGTAAATTGTATCCCAAGGGGATCCCTATATACGGGGAGGAGGATCTAAGCGGACTGATCAGGAAACTTGAGGCAGATTTTGCTGTTTTCTCATATAGTGATGTCCCATATCAAAAGGTAATGGCAGTAAGCGCCCTGGTGAATGCGGCCGGTGCAAATTTCGTTTTACTGGGAGGGAAGGCCACCATGATCAGAAGCAGTAAACCGGTCATTGCCGTTGGTGCTGTGAGGACAGGTTGCGGAAAAAGCCAGACCTCCAGGAGGATCATTGAGATACTGATGAACAAGGGATTAAAAGTAGTTGCT
>JAZGGT010000037.1:0-2928 GCA_036480555.1 Bacteroidales bacterium
ATCTCAGATTGCGGGATTGTTTCCTGGGCCAGGGACACATGTATTAATAAAAGGGATATTATCGGCAGCAGAAAAAATCTTTTTGGGTTAATGAATACTTTGTTTTTCATTTTCATAGATCTTATAACAGGACCATTTCCCTGATGGATGGTTTCCCATTTGCTTTATTGATAGATAATCTGAATACCTGGCCTTTGACCGGATCAAAGGTGAGATCAATTTTGTCACCTATCCGCTGACCATTATGGATGTTTGACCAGCCTTTCCGGGTTTTCACCTGGAGGTCGAATTCTTCAATACTGTTTCCGTCTTCAAAGATAATCATACGGGATACGGTCATCTTTCCACCAAGGTCTACTTCAATCCATGGTATTTCTTCATCGCCCTGCTGTCTCCAGCCATGTCCTGTCCAATCCCCGTCCAACACATTACCCGCTTTCCAGAAATGGCTGGTGGATTCAGATGAAGCCGTAGCTGATTTTTGGTAGCTTAATGATTCAGGGTTTACATCCGTAACAGGTATATCCATGGCATCACCCTCAATTTCTATCTGGATGATTGCATCTATCTCATTAATAGCGTATTTAGACACATTGAGAAGCAGGTCTTTTCCTTTGATCTCATGATTGATCTCCCCTCCGGTAAGCAATGAAACATCCCTGATCTTAACACCATTCAATGGAAGCCTTAATGTCGGAGAATCACCAAACCAGTTCAGCAAATGGACAAAAATTTTATTTCCATTTCTTGTACTGACACCCCAGTCAGTAGGTTTGTAAGGCCCGCCCCGGGTACCATAAATGGTCTCCCCATATTTATCCAGCCATTCGCCCATCTCTTTTATGCGGTCTACCTGACGCGGTTCAATGCGTCCGTCAGGCATAGGTCCGACATTGAACAGGAGGTTACCATCACCTCCGGCTGCCCGGATCAGGGTTTGGATACACTGGGGTTTTGATTTCATATCATCCTTGGGTTTCCAGGCCCATTGCCGTCCAATGGTCATGCAGGTTTCCCAGGCCGGGTCACTTTGAAAAGCACCAATGCGTTGCTCAGGTGTGCCAAAATCCGCCGCAAGGCAGGTTCGGTTATTGACCACCGCCCCTGGTTGCAACTCATGAACCATATTGATCAGGTTCCCGGCATCCCAGATAGCTGGATCGCAGCTTCTGCTGCCATCTTCATCCACCATTCCACCGAGATCAAACCACATTACGTCAATTTTGCCATACCTGGTCAGCAATTCACGCACCTGGCCATGCATCATTTCAAGAAACTGATCATGTTTGTCTGTGAGAAAGTTTTCATCATACCAGTCTGGCAGGGAATAATAAAAACCCAGCGGCATGTCGTGCTTGTGACAGGCCTCGGCCAGCTCTTTTACTATATCTCTTCCAAACAGTGCATCCTCCGCTGTAGACTTATATTCTGTGTATTCTGTATCCCAATTACAGAATCCATCATGATGTTTGGTAGTGAAGACCATGTACTTCATACCAGCAGCCCTGGCAACCTGCACCCATTCTTCCGCATTATAAAGGGATGGATTCCAATGTTTGTAAAGATTATCGTAAATCTCCAAAGGTGTTTGGCCAGTCCCCGGCCTGCCCCTGCGTTCACCTCCGCGGGACCAGCCGATTTCCCTCCCAGTCAGGCTTACCGGTCCCCAGTGTATAAACATCCCGAATTTTGCATCACGGAACCATTCCAGGCGCTGGGCCTGGGTATCGAAGAAATCCTGATTTTGAGCTTTCGAGGAGAATGAAAAGCCTAACATCATGATAAGGGCTAAACCGCAAAAAAGTTTTTTTTTCATTTAAATAATTCATTTAAGGCAATGGCACCTGTATATGAAATGATACAGGCAAAAACAAAGGCGGTGATCATCCCCAGATTGAGCAGAAAACCTGCCTTATGCTTTCCCATGAGTCCCTTATTATTGACAAGAAAGAATATCCCGCCGATGACAATCGGTAACACAAAGACTGACGCCACCTGTGTGGCTATCTGGGCAATGATGGGATTAGCACCCATGATGGGAACTGTCAGTCCGAATACACAGGCAACAGCTGTGATCACCCTGAACATTTTTGAATTGGTATCCAACTCCCCGCTCTTATAGTCTGCTATGAGAAGGGGTGCCACCATGAGTATGGGGAAGATGGATGAAAGGCCAGCAGAAAGTGTTCCCACCATGAATAGGGCTACCGCAAATTTTCCTGCAACAGGTTCCAGTGTATATACCATGTCTAGTACCTTCTCAACTGTTTTCCCCTGATAGAACAGGGCCCCCATCGCTGCTGCCATGATGGACAAGTTGATCAGCAGCATGATCAGTGCCGAGATCAGGGCATCGCGGGACTGATCCTTTACATTATCAGCATTCCAGCCTTTTCCTTTGAGCAGGAGGGGCCTGACCACAAAAGTAGGTGCGGCCATGGTTGTCCCTACAAATGCTGCCACCATCAACTTGCCACCGGGCATTTTAGGAATCGAGGGTATGAGTCCCCGGGCAATACTTCCGGGATCCGGTAAAACAATGAACATCGATACGATGAATGATAGTCCCATAATAGTGACGAAGACTACCAGTACTTTCTCGAAAAATGAATACTTCCCCACAAGGAGGAGGCCGTACATGATAATGATCAGCACGATTGCCAGTCCCAGGATACCCCAGTAACTATTCTCCGGAAGCGAGGGAAGGGACAACCGTATAACTTCATAGATCCCAGCCGAACTGAGTCCGAGGATGCCTGTCAATGCATTCCACTGGGCAACGATGATGCCCACCATTACCACTATGGCAAGGAATTTACCCCCCTTCAACCTGGTTTTGAAACTGTGTATGGATGTGCCCCCCGTAATAATGGCATACCTTCCATAGGCCTCCATCAGCACCCATGCATACAGGCAGCTGAGCAGGAG
>JAZGGT010000038.1:0-4044 GCA_036480555.1 Bacteroidales bacterium
AACACAGGATTCTCAGTATAAGCCTCATATGCCTGCGAATATATCATGTCGGGCATAAAATCATATCCGGGCATATTCCTGTGCCTGTCACATGAACAAAACAGGAGGACAGGGAGGATCAATATTGTGAATTTCCTTGCTAATCTTCTCATTATATGTGTATTATGATTCATAATGAAGGCTTTCTTCCAGGAAAGGATCATTTTGGACAATCAATGGTTTGGAAGCCAGGGAACGAAATACTACAAACAGGAACAGGCTGGCATATAAAATGGTCATTGAAATTTCCAGTACGCCAATGCCTGCATGTTCTCCTGCTGCTCCCGGCATGATCATCTGGAAATAGTCGATCCAGTGACCCAGCATTACTATACCGGCAATCAGGGCCAGCCAGCTGAGCTTTCGTTTCGATTGCAGTTTCATCAGTGCGAAAAAAGGTACAATGAAATTTAATCCCAGGTTAAGGAAAAATATGAATTGAAAATTTTCATGCCGCTGGATGTAATAAGTCGTTTCCTCCGGAATATGACCGTACCAGATCAGCAGGTACTGGGAGAACCAGAGATAGGTCCAGAAAACACTAAAGCCAAACAATAACTTGCCGAGATCATGAACGTGGTCGGTTCGTATAAAATCCAGGTAACCTGCCTTTTTCAGGAACCATATCACGAGGATCATAAAGGCAATCGAATTCACAAACATCCCGATAAACACATACCATCCGAATATGGTGCTGTACCAGTGTGCATCGATTGACATGATCCAATCCCATGAACTTGCCGAAACAGTTATGGCATAAAACACCAGGAACAGACCGGCATAAACTTTCCGACGGTTATGAAATTTCAGTTCTGATGATTCCATGAGAAAATTGGTATTCTTTCTCATCATCCAGGTCAGGCTGATCCAGCCTGCGAAATACAGAACCATCCTGACAAAGAAAAAAGGCACATTAAGCCAGGCTTTTTTACCCTCCAGCACTGCATCGTAACCTTCATAATGCGACCAGTGGTAAAGATCATGCATCCCAAAGAATACCAGTATCATTAAAAGAAATGCAATGGGAAGGAAGGTCGTCATTGATTCGGGTATTCGCTGCAAGGCAGTATGCCATCCTGACCATGCGATCCTGTGAACCGCCAGGAAAAAAGCACCTCCGAGTGCAATGCCCAGGAAAAACTGGTTATTCATCAGGACATTGGCCCATACCCTGGAAGCATCCGGCTTAAATATGAAGACCGCTGCTATCGACACCAGGAGTCCACCTACAGCCCCAATGACCAGAATATTGCGGTATTGTTTCTTAAAATTGAATTGCTCATCCATATCTGAAGATTTTCTGATTAGTTTATTTCAGCGCTCTGAATCCCTGCAAGCGCAGATTTAATATTATCCCTGGTGGATTTTTCATCGTCCCCGGCATTGACCAGGATCACAAACCTGTCATCGGTGATCCGGTCGTCAAGGGGTTCAAACTCCTTCTCGGGCTTAAGTCTTGATTTGATAAAGAATGCCGCCACCATGGAAAGCGCCGCAAACAGAATGGTACATTCAAAAGTAACCGGGATGAAGGAAGGCACAGAAAGAAAAGGTTTTCCTCCAAAGATCAGGGGATAGTCAACGGTGAACACCCATGCCTGGAAAATGAATCCGAGCAATCCACCAAGGGCTCCGAAAATAAATCCTATCATGGGGATGCTGGTCCGCTTCATGCCCAGGGCCTTATCCAGGCCATGAACTGGAAAGGGGGTCATTACATCGATGATCTTCTCATTGCTTTCCTGGATCTTTTTAACTGCCTGAAGCAATGGTTTCTCGTCATCAAAGAATACGGATATGAAATTTATATTTTCCATTGTTTAGTCTTTGTTAGGAGGATTTTCACCCGCAGTTTTTATAACAGATTTTACTTCAGCAATTGCGATGACCGGGAATACCCTGATGAATAAAAAGAAAGCAGTAAAGAAAAACCCGAGTGTCCCGATAAAGAGTCCAGCCTCAACGATAGTGGGCTTGTACATGGTCCAGCTTGAGGTCAGATAATCCCTGTGTAAGGAGGTTACCACGATCACAAATCGCTCAAACCACATTCCAATGTTTATAATAATGGATAAACAGAAGGTGAACACCAGGTTGGTGCGTAACTTTTTTATCCACAGCAATTGAGGGGAGATAACATTGCAGGTCATCATGATCCAGTAGGCCCACCAGTATGGTCCGGTGGCCCGGTTCATCAGGGCATAATGCTCATACTCCACCCCCGAGTACCAGGATATGAATAACTCGGAGATGTATGCCAGTCCAACAATAGACCCCGTAGCAATAATGATCTTATTCATCGATTCCACATGGCCCACGGTAATGTAATCCTCCAGGTGCAAGGCCTTTCGTGTTATGATCATTAGGGTGAGTACCATGGCAAAACCTGAAAATATGGCCCCCGCAACAAAGTATGGTGGGAAAATGGTGGTATGCCAGCCGGGTACGACAGAGGTTGCGAAATCCATGCTGACTATGCTGTGGACCGAGAGCACCAGCGGAGCGGCCAGGCAGGCAAGTATCAGGGTAGTCACCTCATGCCTGTGCCAGTGCCTGGCAGATCCCTTCCATCCGAAACTCAGCACCTTGTATACCGTTTTCTTAAACCCGGCCTTGATCTTATCGCGAACCGTCCCGATATCCGGGATCATTCCCACATACCAGAAAACCAGCGAAACGGTGAAATAGGTAGAAATGGCGAAAACATCCCAGACCAGGGGAGAATTGAAATTCACCCACATGCCCCTTGTATTTGGATAGGGGAAAATGTAAAAGCCCAGCAGGGGCCGTCCCATGTGTATGATCGGGAACAGCATCGCACAGATCACCGCAAATATGGTCATGGCTTCAGCGGACCGGTTGATTGAGGTTCTCCACTTTTGCCGGAAGAGAAGGAGAATGGCCGAAATAAATGTCCCGGCATGACCGATCCCTATCCACCATACAAAATTGGTTATTCCCCATCCCCACCCGACAGTCCGGTTGAGTCCCCAGGTACCTATCCCGTGCCAGATTGTCCAGAAGATCATAAAAGCTCCAAACAGCAGGGCGGATGCGGATATAAATATCCCGATATACCAGAGATTTCCAGGCTTGTTCATCATCGGATCGAGGATATCCGCCGTGATGCTCTGGTAGGTTTTTTTTCCTTTTATTAAAGGAATTCTAATGGGTGATTGAAGCATTCTACTATGGTTTTAATTCTTAAGCATTCTTGTTTCTTATCTTGCACAGGTAGTGAACGGAAGGTTTGGTATAGAGTTCCTCCAGCAGGTTATACCTTCGTCCGCTGCTGATCAGTTTGCTGATCTCAGATCCCGGATCATTCATGTCACCGAATACAATGGCATTAGCCGGACAGGACTGCGAACATGCCGTTTGCAATTCTTCGTCCCGGAGTCCCCTGTTCTCTGCTTTCGCAGCCAGCTTTGCCGACTGTATCCGCTGTACACAGAATGAACATTTTTCAATGATCCCCTGCGAGCGTACCGTCACATCCGGGTTCAGTACCAGCCGCCTGAGGTCATGGGTCATTTCGGCACTGTCCCTCAGATTCCCGCTCAGGGTACCAGCTTCCGTATAGTTGAACCAGTTGAACCTTCTGACTTTATAGGGACAGTTGTTATTGCAATACCGTGTACCTATACAGCGGTTATAAATCATCTGGTTCAAACCCTCGGAGCTCTGGTTTGTGGCTGCAACGGGACAAACATTCTCACAGGGTGCATTGTCACAATGCTGGCACATGACCGGTTGAAATACAACTTCCGGATCCTCCTCATCACCGCTGTAATACCTGTCAATCCTGATCCAGTGCATCTCATGTACACGAAACACTTCCTCTTTCCCAACCACAGGGATGTTGTTTTCTGCCTGGCAGGCAATGACACAATTGGCACAGCCTGTACAGGTACTGAGGTCAATGGCGAGTCCCCAGTGATGATGCAGATACTCCCTTTCCTGGTAAAGGCTCTCAGCATGCTCAGAGAAATGTGCATGCAGTTC
>JAZGGT010000039.1:0-2386 GCA_036480555.1 Bacteroidales bacterium
AGGTATTTTTTAGTACTCCCCTTGCTGATGGGATTCAGGTATTTTTTGTCCCAGATCATGATCAATTCATCATAGAAGCTGGTGGACTGGATCTGGGAAGCCAGCAATGTGAATGAGGGGTCCCTGAACCCCGAAACCCTGGAAGCCGTAACCACCTCCTTGTTTTTATCCGGGGGTTTGAATTTTCGCTCGCTCACGAACTCCATCAGGAACAGGTGCTGTTTTTCGAGGAATTCTTCCAGGTCCTGCCGGGAACTGTCCATTTCATTTTCCCGTGAATCTGTTCCTGCCTGGAACATGGAATCGATATCCATGGTAAAATACATTTTGCTGTAGGAAGTGTAGGAAAAGGACCGTTGTTTTTCCGGGTTGTTCAACTTCCTGTTGCCACTGGCCAGGCGGATTATGCGATGGGCCGGGTTAATGCCGGGTAAAATCGTCACTTCGGCTATATCATAGGCTTTCCGGTCCAGTTCAATAAGCAAGATCCCACCCGGCCGGATATCCTCCTTTGCAATAAACCTGGGATGGTAGCCCACATAACTGAATTTCAGGAAATCAATATCCTGTGAGGAGGAAATACTGAATGCTCCATCGATATTGGAAACCGTTCCCTGTCCCGATGCAAGGTAGGTGATATTCACAAAGGCCAGCGGACGACGGGTTCTCTTGTCAATGATCCGTCCCCGGACAGGCTCCGGCTGTCCGGATACCGGCTGCCCGGATACCAGTATCAGGATCCATAGGCTGAGCAGCAATATGATACCGGTTTTCATTGATTTACGCATCCCTTGTTATATTGGCTAACCCTGTGATGGTTTTTTCCTGCTTTTCCCGGGAACAGACATTTTGAGCATAGCAACCTCCTTGTCGGTTAAATGTCTCCAGTGTCCCCTTGAGACTCCTTTTTTGGTCAATCCTGCAAAGTACACCCTGTCCAGTTTCTCGATCCTGTAATCAAGATGTTCAAAAATTCTCCTGACTATGCGGTTCCTTCCGGAATGGATCTCCATACCAACCTGTCTTTTGTCCTTTGCATCAGCATACTGGACACTGTCAGGCCTGATAAAACCGTCTTCCAGTTCAATCCCATTACTTATCTGCACCAGGTCACCGGTTTTCAGGTTCTTGTTCAGGAAGACATGGTAAATTTTTTTTCGGTTATAGGATGGATGTGTCAGGGCTTCCGCCATTGCCCCGTCATTGGTAAACAGCAGGACCCCGGTGGTGTTGCGGTCAAGCCGGCCCACCGGGTAGATCCTTTCGGGGCAACAAGCCCTGACCAGGTCCAGGACCGTCTTCCTGCCATGTGTATCCTTCACGGTGGTAACGCAATCCTTTGGCTTATTCAGGAGGATGTATACCTTTTTTTCTCCCCGCAGTCTTTTTCCGTTATGTGTGACCACATCTTCCGGGCCAACCTTTGTGCCAAGTTCGGTAATGGTTTTACCGTTTACCTGTATGGACCCGAACCGGATCAGTGTATCAGCCTCCCTGCGTGAACATACCCCTGTATTGGCAATAAACTTGTTCAGCCTGACCTTTTGGGGAGCCTGATCTCTCCCCGAACTTGATTTATTCTTCATGAAGGCCAAATTTACGATTTTTTTATGCTGTTGGTGTTCGAAAAATTGTTAGCATCTTTGTGTCATGGTACTGATCAAATCTATTTCCGGCATCAGGGGAACCATCGGCGGGGATCCCGGAGATGGCCTTACACCCCTGGACATCGTAAAATTTACATCTGCCTATGCAGCCTGGATTAAGGAGACTTTGGGCAAGCCTGACCTCAAGGTTGTGCTTGGAAGGGATGCCCGCGTCTCGGGAGAGATGGTTGAAACGCTGGTTTGCGGGGCATTAATGGGCATGGGGGTGGATGTGCTGAACCTGGAACTGGCAACAACGCCCACGGTAGAGATCGCCGTTTCGATGGAAAAGGCTGACGGAGGGATCATCCTTACGGCCAGCCATAATCCGGGACAATGGAACGCACTGAAACTGTTGAACAACCGGGGAGAATTTATTTCTGCCGCTGAAGGGCAAAGGATCCTGGATATCGTTGAGGCAGGAAAATATGATTATGCACCGGTGGAAAATATCGGGCAGGTCACCAATGTACCCGGTTATAACCAGAAGCATATCGACAGGATACTGGAGCTGGAACTGGTCAATCCGGAGATTATTACAAAAGCTGGACTGCGGGTGGTCGTGGATTGTGTTAATTCTGTAGGTGGACTGATACTGCCGGTGTTGCTGAAGCAATTAGGTGTGGCAGAGGTGGTGGAACTATACTGTGAGCCCAGCGGGATCTTTCCGCATAATCCCGAACCCCTGCCGGAACATCTAGGGGCTTTGTCGGCAGCAGTGACAGATCATGGGGCCGACC
>JAZGGT010000040.1:0-13803 GCA_036480555.1 Bacteroidales bacterium
ATGGGGGTGGATGCTTCGCTGGTTATCACCAGCAGCGGCGGATAGGAGAAATCAAAAGAACCACTGATATCGGAACATCCGTTATCGTCTGTAACGGTGACAGTGTAGGTTCCCGGGCCTATTCCCGTAAAGTTGCCAGTCGTATTGGATACCGGTCCCGGGTTTAAAGTATAAGTGAGTGTCCCTGTCCCCCCGGAAGCAAGGATCGTTATGGTCCCGTCATCAACCCCGTTACAGTTGATGGCAGTGGAGGATTCCCCCGTAATGGACACGGGACTGGGTTCATTAATGGTTACAGGGTTACCTGAATATATTTCTTCACAGCCATTGGCATCGAGAATCCTGATATAGTAATCCCCGGCCAGCAGGTTGCTGAATACGGGACTGGCCTGATAATCGAAACCGTCATTTATGGAAAATTGCAGGGGTGGTGTTCCGCCTCCTGCCAGGATATCGATTGAGCCGGTGCTCTCACCGCTACACTGCACATCCGTTGTGGTGATATTGAAAATCTGGATATCAAAGGGTTCGATAATGCTGAAACCCCAGAACTGCGAATGGCCGTCATTGTCATAGACGACTGCCCAGTAATTTCCGGGTCCCAGTCCCGTTATAGTACTATCTGTCTCCCCGGGGATGGGGATGAAGAAATCGTTACGCCATTCAAAGGTGAAAGGAGCTGTGCCCCCGGTAATAATGTCTACAACTGCGGATCCGTCATCTGCTTCGAAACAGGTTATGTCAGTTTTGGTAACATTTATGGTAAATGGGGTAGCATAGGCAGTATTAATTGCCAGGCTGGAAAATAAGATTGCAAAAAGCCTAATTATTTGCTTACGATATATCATCTGCTCTGAATGCCAGTTTTGCTTATAATAAACTGAAAATAACCTGTTTACAATCAGTCATAAAAGATATTTATTTATGCTGAACTTGCTTATCTTTTTTATTAACAATGAAGGAATTGCCATAATTCACTGTTCGTAAGACAATTAATCCTGTAAATAGGTTGCAGTGGACTCCTGGTTCCCGGGGCTTTCTGGGATAGAAACCGTCAATTTACCCGCCATGTCCAATGTATTCAGAACATCCTGTATCAACTATCCCGGGCTAATTTTTAGCTGCTATTCATTGTTGGAAGCACATTTTATTTAGCTTTGTAAGCTGGTTTTGTAATTATCCTTTTTTATACATGGAAACAGTATTAAGCGGCATCAGGTCGACCGGAAATCTTCACCTGGGGAATTATTATGGTGCAGTCACCAATTTTGTGAGAATGCAAAAGGATTATAATTGTTATTTTTTTGTGGCTGACCTGCATTCACTTACTACCTATCCAACCCCGGAAGACCTGCACAGTAATGTGAAGACGGTCCTTGCAGAATACCTTGCCTGCGGGATAGATCCGGAAGCTTCCACGCTATATGTGCAGAGCGATGTCCCCGAGGTCTCTGAACTTTATCTGCTGCTGAATATGAATGCTTATGTTGGTGAACTTGAACGGACTACCACATTCAAGGACAAGGTACGCACCCAGCCAGACAATGTAAATGCAGGCTTGCTCACCTATCCGGTTTTGATGGCGGCAGATATCCTCATCCACAGATCGCATAAGGTTCCCGTTGGCAAGGACCAGGAACAGAACCTGGAAATGACCCGTAAATTCGCCAGGCGTTTCAACAACATGTATGGGGTGGATTATTTCCCCCTGCCCCAACCGTTTAATTTCGGGAAGGAACTGTTGAAGGTACCCGGTCTTGATGGGACAGGTAAAATGGGAAAGACGGACGGGAACGGGATATACCTGGTTGATGAACCTGAGGTGGTACGCAAAAAGGTTATGCGTGCTGTCACGGATGCAGGTCCCACAAAAGAAAACCAGGAAATGTCAGAACCCATCAAGAACATATTCTCCCTGATGGATATTGTATCCGCACCTGAAACAATCGATCATTTCAGGGAACAGTACAATACCTGTAAGATCCGTTACGGGGATATGAAAAAACAATTGGCAGAGGACATCATCAAAGCAACTGATCCCCTGCGTGAAAAAATCAAGGAAATCCTGGCAGATGATGCCTATATTCGGAAGGCGGCCAGCATGGGACAGGAAAAGGCCAGGGCCAGTGCCTCAAAAACCCTGAGAGAAGTCCGGGAGATCATCGGCTTCAAACCCTTCTAAATAAAAGTATAATTTCCGGATAATTCCGGCTATCCTGGTTCCTGTCCCGGGACCAGGTGGATAAGGTAATGGGGTTCTAAAACAAAAGATCAGGAATCCTTGACTTTCAGGCATAAAAAAACCGGGTTGTGAACCCGGTGCCCCGAAAATGATCTTCAGGTATATGTTGGATGAACTGTCAATAATTATATTACAAATCTCATGCCAAAATATTTAGTCCGGGACTCAAAATGTATTATTTAATCTCCACGAATGATATGATCGCAATACTCCCTGATTTTTTGTGTGCAGGATTTTTGTATTTTTATCCCTGAAAATGAGATGGTATGAAGATTGATGACCAGATGATAGACAAAATCTCCGGGCTTGCGTACCTTGAATTCGGGGAAGAGGAAAAAGAAAAGATCCGCCAGGATCTTGAACAGATATTAACCTTTGTTGAGAAGCTCAGGGAACTGGATACAGAAAATGTGGAACCCCTGGTCTATCTTTCTGATAAAACGGATGTTTTGCGGGAGGACAGGATGATCCCAACCATAAGTATCGAAGAGGCCTTGCTGAATGCCCCTGAAAAAAGCGGGCACTTTTTCAAAGTTCCCAAAGTAATCCGGAAATAGTCCAGCAAATGACGAGTACAAGACAGTATAAAGTATCCCGGCTGCTGCAAAAGGAGCTGGGCCATGTTTTCCAGCGTGAGGGGAACAGTATTTTTAAAGGAAAAATGATCACTGTCACCGAGGTAAGGATTACCGCGGATCTTGGACAGGCCAGGGTTTTTCTGAGTATTTTTCCGGCTACTGAGAAAGCGTTATTCGATAAAACAATGGGAGAACATACACAGCATATACGGCATGAACTAGCTATGCGGATCAGGCACCAGCTCAGGATGGTGCCTGAATTACAGTTCTTTTTAGACGATTCACTTGATTATATTGAAAATATTGACAGATTGCTGAAACAATGAAGTACGATCCCATCAAAAAGGGTCTTGGCAATGTTTTTAACCGCAGCCCTTTTCTCCGTAAACTCTTTTATCGTTTACTCGATCTGCTGTTGCTAAGGGCATGGCATATTAGGCGGGAATTGCGACGGGCCCGCAAACAGGTTGGAGAAGCAGGAGATGTGCTCGATGCAGGATCAGGTTTCGGACAGTACACATTTTTTATGTCCCGTCTCTCCCGGAAGTGGCGTATAAAGGGAGTGGATGTAAAAGAAGATCAGATCCAGGATTGCAATGAATTTTTTACCAGGATTGGCGAGCATGACAGGGTCCATTTCGAACTGGCAGACCTTACTAAATTCAGGGAAGAGGGTAAATACCATCTTGTGCTTTGCGTGGATGTGATGGAACATATTCTTGATGATGTTGAGGTATTCAGGAATTATTCATTTTCCATGAAAGATGGAGGCATTCTGCTGATTTCAACGCCCTCTGACCAGGGCGGATCCGATGTGCACGATGACCATAAGGATTCCTTCATTGAGGAGCATGTCCGGGAAGGATACAATATCACGGATATTATAAAAAAACTTAAAACAGCAGGCTTTTCCGAAGTCCGTGCCAGGTACTCCTATGGATGGCCCGGCAGGATATCCTGGAGGCTTTCGATGAAGTATCCCATCATTATGTTGAACACAAGCAGATTATTCTATATCCTGATACCGTTTTATTACCTGCTGACCTTGCCTGTCAGTATTCTGCTGAATATCATGGATGTAAGGCTGAAGCATAGAACCGGGACAGGACTGATCGTAAAAGCAGTAAAATGATATGAACCTGCCACTGTACATAGCAAGAAGGTATTTACTGGCGAAGAAATCACAGAATGCCATCAATATCATTTCTGCCATCTCTGTCGCAGGCGTGGCTACAGGTACCATGGCCCTGATCACGGTCCTTTCGGTATTTAACGGTTTTGACAGCATCATTAAGTCGCTCTATAATTCCTTCGATCCGGAATTAAAGATCAGCCTGGCAGAAGGAAAAACCTTCGATCCGGCAGATTATCCCTTCGAAAATGTGAGAAAGCACCCCGCAGTACTTCATTTTTCTGAGATTCTTGAGGAGAATGTCCTGTTGCGTTATGGGGACAGGCAGCACATTGCAACTGTTCTGGGAGTGGATGATCAGTTTCACCTTGTCACAGGAGTAGACACAATGATTATTGATGGTACTTACAAATTATGGGAGAAAGAACGTCCCATGGCTGTTGTCGGAATAGGTATCGCATATCAGCTTGCCATTGGATTGAACTTCCTGAATCCAATAAACATTTATGTGATCAAGCGGACCGGGAATATTTCCATGAATCCGGAAAGAGCAATCAACAGGAAATACATTTTTCCCTCTGGTATGTTCAGCATTGAGCAGCAGATCAATTCCAAGTACCTGCTGGTCCCCATTGAGTTCGCCCGCGATTTACTCCAGTATCCTACGGAAGTCACGGCCATAGCCCTGGACATTGATGAAGGGAAAGATCAATCGGCAACCCAGGAGCAGATACAATCAATCCTGGGTGATACATTCAAGGTCCAGAACAGGAATGAACAAAACGAGCTGTTTTACAGGATCATGAAATCAGAAAAATGGGCCATCTTTTTCATCCTCAGTTTTATTTTGATCATTGCCTCCTTTAATATCATAGGATCTTTGACCATGCTGATCCTTGATAAGCGCAAAGACATCAATACGCTTGACAGTCTTGGGGCATCTGCTACCCTGATCAAGAGGATTTTCCTGCTCGAAGGCTGGTTGATCTCCATCAGCGGGGCTGTCATCGGACTGATCCTCGGGTCCCTGCTATCATGGCTGCAGGCAGAATATGGTCTGATCAAACTTTCTGGTTCGGGATCTTTTATCATCGATGCATACCCAGTAGTATTCCAGTGGCTGGATGTTATTAAGGTCTTCTTTACCGTACTGGCCATTGGATTCCTTGCCGCATGGCTGCCCGTACGATACATTGCCCGCCGCTACAGGCTTAATACTGTATATTAGCAGAAGCCCTGTTTTCACCCTGCGTACCTTCTAGTTTTCACTAAGTTTTTTAGCAATTAAAATATTATTTCTATATTTGGGTATTCAAATACCGAAATACATATATGAATAGATTCCCCTCCATATCTGAGGCATCCTCCATTGCCATCCATACCCTGGCTCTGGTTGCCAATCAGGAGGGTACGATCAATGTTAACCAGATGGCAGAAAAAACAGGTTTTTCCAGGAACCATATTGCCAAAGTCATGCAACTCCTGGTCAGACAGGGATATTTGAGGTCTGGGCGGGGACCCAAAGGAGGGTTTGAATTGTTAATAGATGCCGGGAAAGTCAATCTGCTGGAGATCATTGAATTGATCGAAGGCAAAATGGAACATTCATTTTGCGGGATTGACGAGGACAAATGTCCCTTTGAGAATTGCGTCTTTGGGAATTTGCCGGCAGAATTCTCGGAAAAATTCAGGAATTTTTATGAAAATAGGACATTAAGTGAAATTAAAATCTTAAGTGACAAATAAAGTAAAAATGAAAAGAGAGATTATTCAAATAGATGAGGAAAAATGTGACGGTTGCGGAGAATGTGTTCCAAACTGCCATGAAGGGGCCTTGCAGATCATCGACGAAAAGGCAGTGCTGATCAGTGATTTAATGTGCGATGGACTGGGAGCATGCATCGGACATTGTCCCCAGTACGCATTGACCATCGAGGAAAGGGAGGCAGAACCCTATGATGAGATAGCTGTAATGAAGGAAATGATACAAAAGGGAAAGAATGTAGTAACAGCCCATATGAAGCATCTGAAAGACCACCAGGAACATGCATTCCTCAAGCAGGGGGTTCAATTCCTGTTGGAAAACAAGGAGAAGCTTGACTTTAACCCGGTGGAGATCATACAAGAGGTTCACCACCATGGCAAACCCCAGAATATATCCATAGAGACTCAAGCCCCTGAGCCCTCTGGATTGCAAATGCAGAGCGGGTGTGGTTGTCAGGGTTCCCAGGAAATGTCCTTCCAGGCCGGTGGCCAGGCCGAACCGGCCGGAGAAGTTGTATCAGACCAGCGTTCAGCCCTTAGCCAATGGCCTGTTCAAATGCACCTTATCAATCCGGGTGCTGGTTATTTCAAAGATTCGGATCTGTTGGTGTCGGCGGACTGTGTTGCATATTCACTTGGGAATTTTCATGCGAAGCATCTGCAGAACAAATCCCTGGTGATTGCATGTCCCAAGCTTGATAGCAATATGGAGGTATATGAGCAGAAGTTGACAGCGTTGATCGACCATGCGGGAGTAAATACCATCACGGTAATGATCATGGAGGTACCCTGTTGCGGAGGTCTCATACAGCTGGTTCAGTCAGCCACCTCAAAGGCCCAGCGGAAGGTTCCGGTAAAGGCTGTCCAGGTGGGTATACAGGGTGAAATACTGGCAGAGGAGTGGATTTAATATTTTCCAAAATAAAGCTATATATAATATGACTTCAGATCAATTTCCGAGAGACCAGGTGATGGTCCTAGAAGAGACCATCGAGTATGCAGATCAATCTATTGTCAGCAAACCCGTGGTGAAATCTCCCGGTGGGAATGTTAGCCTTTTTGCCTTTGATCAGGGGCAGGAACTCAGTGAGCATACCGCTCCCTTTGATGCCATGGTGCAGGTAATCGATGGCACAGCCCAGATCCGTATCAATGATAATGTACATTCGTTGAATAAAGGAGACAGCATCATCATGCCGGCGGGTGAGCCTCATGCCGTAAAGGCGGTGAAGAAGTTCAAGATGCTTTTGACAATGATCAAAAGCCAGGAACCCGGAGACTAGGAGAGGCTCCAATTAACCGGTGTCATTCCCTGTTCTTCCAGGATCTTGTTCGCCCTTGAAAAATGGCGGCATCCGAAGAAACCTGAATGGGCTGAGAATGGTGATGGATGGGCGGCTTTCAGAATATGATGGCGATCACCGTTGATCAGGTGTTCTTTGGCCTGTGCGTACCGGCCCCATAGCAGGAATACCAATCCCTCCTTAGCATCAGATATTTTCCTGATCACAGCATCGGTGAAATTTTCCCATCCCTTGTTCTGGTGTGAGCCGGCCTGGTTGGCCCTGACGGTCAGGGTGGCATTCAGCAGGAGGACCCCCTGGTCCGCCCATGTTTCCAGGTTGCCGTGGGGGGGAATGGAAATATCCAGGTCATTGTTCAGTTCCTTGAAGATGTTTACAAGGGAAGGAGGTGCTGTAATGCCATGAGGCACGGAGAAACAAAGGCCATGGGCCTGTCCTTTCCCATGATAGGGATCCTGTCCCAGTATAATCACCTTTACCTGGTCGAAGGATGTCCGGTCAAAGGCCGAAAAGATCTTGTTCCCCGGTGGATAGATTACATGGTTTTTTTTCTCCTGGACCAGGTATTGCTTCAGGGCCGTGAAGTATGGCTGGTTAAACTCTTCCAGCAGGAGCGCTTTCCAGCTTTCGTGGATTGTCGGATCGATACGAGGTGTATTTTTAAGATTGTTCTCCATAATTAGGCATACTAGGTTTTTTCAAACTGGTTAAGAAAAATCCAGGCAATATTGGTGGCATGACCCACAGGGATAGCATCAGCATCAATCCGGTAAACAGGAGCCCTTGAAAAATTAATAAAGTTTTCTTCACGGAAATATCAACCTATGAAATAAAAGTATAAAAAAGCGGGCTTATTTCATCAGTATAGTCTTAACATAGAAGAAATATCAGAGGCTGAAGAGGACAGAAAGGTCAATAAATTAAATGCTCAGAAATTGACCCGGAAGGTAAAGATAAAATTGCGGCCAGGGGCTCCGACTCCGGAAGCAAAGACTTTGTAGAACCGGTCGAGGATATTCTGGACTGCCAACTGTACCGTGAAGTGTTCATTGATCCTGTACTGAGCACGGAGATTAAGGGTAGACCAGCCAGGAAAACCAAAATCTGCTATGGATTCATCTTCATTATCTTCCCCATAGGGTGATAGCTCCGACCAGTATTTCCTTCCGCTGTATGCTAAATATGCTTCGGTGTTAAATTTCCGGTAGGTATAAGCTGCAGAAAAGCGACCGAAAACCGGGGGAATATGAGCCAGGGGAACCCCGTTGGTGATATCCCGTCCCCGCAGGAAATTTAAACTTCCTTTGAAGGAAAAGTTACCTTGCAGGGCAGAATTAAGATTCAGGGAAATGCCCTGTATGGTGGCAAGACTGGCATTGGCATTGGTGATGATCCCGTAATAATTCCCGTCATATAATAATGAATCTGAACCGTTTAATGAATGACTGGTACGGACAATGGCATTATTCAGGTAAGTGAACCATATCCCTCCGCTGATGGTGGCGATCCCGGGGAGGACTTTACTGACCCCGATCTCCAGGTTATAGGTGTATTCGGGTTCCAGGTTTTCGTTGGGGACCGTCACGAATTCCCCTTTGGCCCTGACCTTCCCATAGTCATCCACATTCGGGTTGCGGAACCCGGTAGCAAAGATAAATTTATACCTCCAGGTGTTCTGGGGACTGAAAATGACGCTTGCACTGCCCGTAAGTGCCCCGTTGTTGATTTTAATCTCAGTAAAAGGCAGGTTACTGTCAGTAAAAGTCGAACGAAGCATGCCGTAGTGGTACCTGAGTCCCAGGTTAAATAACAGCTTGGGATTAACCAGCATTTTGTAATTCCCGTATGCCGAGAAAGAATTGGTATGACTGCCTCCTTTCGGATAGCGGCTAATGGCTTCGGTGATGCTACCGTTTATGATGTTTTCGTAACGGGCAGATGACCTCACATCATTATGATTAGCCTCCAGTCCATAAAAGAGCCGGTGTCCCTTTTTCATTAACCTGGTAAAATCAAAGGTGGCACTGTACACAAATACATCCTCCTCCTGGAAAAGCTTGTCGTTCACTCTGAACTTCCTTGTGATCCGGTCCTCGTCTATCTTCTGAAAGGCCACTGTTGCCGTCATGTTGGTAAACAAAGGGTTGTGTTTCTTATATACGGCTTGCATGGAGGAAAGGAATCTGTTCTGGGGACCGTAATACCATTCCGCATACTTCATCATATCCCCGTCATAATCGTTCAGCTGGTCAAAGCGGTCTACTTTGGATGAAGTAGATAATTGGAGATTAAGGGATAGATCCAGAAGGGCAGATGGTGCATAACTGGTTTTGGATAGCAGATCAAGCTGGTGGTACCCGGTATTTTTCTGTATATGGGGATTGGGATTGGCAATGGTGGAATCATTATCACCTATCCGGCTTACGTAATGATTCACCTGACCCCAGTCTCCCCATTCCGTTTTCCGGTTTTCACCACTGCGGATATCACCAAAATCACTGAAGGTCAGGCTGGTGGTATTGGCAATCTTTTTTTTGCCGATATTGAAATCGCCATGTATAATCTTTCCGAGGTTGGCAGTTGAGAATTGACCGTATGCGGAGGCATGAGTAGCATTGTACTCCGGATCCCGGGTATAATAATGTATGACCCCTCCCAGGGCATCGCTTCCGTAAATAATACTGGATGGACCAAACAGGATCTCAACACGGTCAAGGATGCTGTTATCAATGCTAATGGAATTCTGCAGGTGGCCAGATCGGTAGATGGCATTGTTCATACGGACGCCGTCAATCACAAGCAGGATCTTATTGGCTTCAAATCCACGCAGGATAGGACTTCCACCACCACCCTGGCTTTTCTGAACCATTACATTTCCTGATTCAAGGAGGATATCTGCACTGGTCTGGTAGGCAGTGGTCTGAAGCTGTTCGGGTCCCAGTACATCTATCATATAAGGTGTTTCTTCCTTCTTTTCCTGTCCTTTTACTGCCGAAACCACAAATTCCTCCATCATGATATTGCGTCTTTTCAGGAACACCCGCCCACTGCCAAACACCAGTTCGTGCCAGGTATAGCCGCATAGTTCATAGGAAGAATGCTGTAAAAAAATGCTGTCATCTTCAGCAAAAGACCCGAGATCGGCTTTTCCGAAAGCATCCGATATGGCTGAAACCGATTTATCTTTATTGAATAATGCCACGTGATCAACCGGCTGTTCTGTTCCCTGATCAAGAACAGTAATCTGCTGAGCAACAGATGTTTGATGGACTAGAAGAGAAAAAATCAGAATGCCTAAAATACTTCTTACCGGACCCATTTCAGTCAAAAAAGAGCAAACATAGCTTACTACAAAAATTATTCCAAAAGAGGAAATAGTCTAAAGATATAAACAGTAGCCTCTTGAAAACCTCAGAAGACAGATCTCCCGGGCTACGTATATTTTTTATATAATTGGGCAAGCTCTGGATAATGAATAGTATATGATAAGGAAAGTGACCATAGGCGCAGTAGCCGTTATTTTTATCGGAATCATTGTTTACAGCATCCTGGAATTGCGGAGGGGCAATATCCAGCAGGCAGACGTCATCCAGGCCGTACCCACGGATGCGGTACTGATTTTCAATGCCAATGACCTCTCGGGTTTTATCAGGGATGAATTGTCCCGTAATAAGATCTGGCATGAACTCGGTATGGTGAATGGAATTGGGGCATTTCAATTGACCCTTGGGAAGCTCGATTCTATGTTGCGGATGGATGAGGAGTTGGAGAACCTGTACAAGGGATCGGATATATCACTCTCGCTCCATAGATCAGGAAAAAACCGTTTCGAGTTCATTTTATATTATCCACTGGATAATGCCGGGACCGAAAAACAGATTCTCAAATTTATCCAGGATAAGGTTCAGTCTAACGCCACCTTAACGCCCAGGAAATATGATGAGGTCAGGATCTATGATATGAGTTTTACAGGGAAAAGCAGGAAAGATGATTTTTCTTTTGCATTTTCCAGGGGACTTCTCATCCTGAGTCCTTCTTCCATCCTGCTGGAAGCCTCGGTCAGGCAATTATCCCAATCCCAGTCTGTAGCGGATGAAGCCGGATTCAAGGAAGTCGCAGAAACAGCCGGACGGAACGTGGAGGGGAATTTATATCTGGATTATAAGACCATCCCGGGATTTGTATCCCATTTATTCAATGACCGGTACACGGAAAAGGTTTCAGATTTTGTGCACTTTGCCGGCTGGTCGGAAATGGATGTGAATATCCGGCACGATGCATTGCTTCTGAATGGTTTTACCTATTCGAGTCCAGTAGCAGATGATTTTCTGAACATAATTTTAAAACATCAGCCTCAGCGACTGGATATTGAAGTCATAATCCCGGAAAATATTTCAGCCTTTCTGGCCCTTGGACTGGATGATTTTCCCGGGTACAAAAAGGACTACATAGAGCATCTTGAGATACATGGCCATGGACGGGCATACCTGCGGGAACTCAGGTCATTGATGGAGAGATACGAGATGGACCTGGATAAACTCCTCCTGCCGGTATTTGACAGGCAGGTAGCCCTGGTGTTGACTGATATCCGGAATTATGGCTGGGATGAGAATGCCTATGTAGTTTGCAATACAAAAAGCCAGAGCCTGGCCGTGGAAAAGCTGAAGGAATTACTGACAATCGTTTGTGAGAAAGATGGGATTTCTCTTTCCTCACTGATAGTTCAGCAACAGGTTATGAGTGATGTACAATTCACATTTTACCAATTGCCAGTGCCTTATCTTCCAATGAAACTGTTTGGGAAAATGTTTGAGGGGATCAACAGTAAGTATTGCACCTTTTTCGATAATTACCTGATCTTTGGCAATTCCATTCAGGCCCTTTCCAAATACATCCATGCCAACCAGATCGGGAACAACCTGAACAGTGACATGGAATATCACCAGTTTTCAGAATACCTGGCATCCCGCTCAAATTTTTACTTTTACCTGAATTTCCCCGGATCAACCAGGTTGATGGAAAGATACCTGCGTTCAGACCTGCTCAAAAAGATCCTGGTGGAAAAGGATCATTTATTCAAGTTCCAGGCTTTTGCTTACCAGATAACATCTGAAAATGAACTGGCATATAACAATATCATCATTAAATATACTCCCGATATGAGGGATGAGGCCCAGACCGTATGGGAAAGCAGGTTGGAATCCAGGGTTATTACCAAACCTAAATTTGTCGTCAATCATTACACCGGGGATATGGAGATCTTTGTACAGGATGACAGGCATAATGTTTACCTGTTAAACAATTCGGGCAGGGTTCTGTGGAAACAAAAGATTGATGGACAGATCCTGAGCGATATTTACCAGATAGATTACTACAAGAATGGGAAGCTTCAGTTTCTTTTTAATACAGGTGAGCAGCTTCACCTGTTAGACCGTAACGGGAACTATGTAGAAAGATATCCGGTGAAATTACGCTCACCGGCAACCAATGGACTGGCCCTTTTTGATTATGAGAAAAACAGGGATTACCGCATATTTCTGGCAGCCGAGGACAAGGGAGTCTACCTGTATGATAAGGAAGGCAGCATCGTTAAAGGGTGGAACTTCGGGAAGACAGAAGGAAGGGTGGAGCATCCCCTCAGGCATTTTCGGATAGGCAATAAGGATTATCTTGTATTTGCGGATCATTTCACCTGTTATATACTGAATCGGAGGGGGGAAACCAGGGTCAGCGTGAAAAAACATTTTCCTGTATCAAAAAATGCCCGATTCATCCTGGAAAGCAATACGACCGGTATTAAACCCCGGCTGGCCTTGACAGATTCTTCCGGGCGGGTGCAATTTATTTATTTTGACGGATCAGTGGAAACCGTTGAAATCGACCAGTTTTCGGGTGATCATTTCTTTGAGTACAGTGACCTGGACGGGGATGGGCGTAAGGAATTCATTTTTGCAGATAAAGGAGAACTGAAGGTCTACAAAAATGATGGTTCCAAAGGTTTTAGCTATGATGTTCGTGCTGAAATTAGCTATGCTCCAGTGGTTTACCAGTTTGCCCATGCTAACAAAAAAATTGGTTTGGTATCATCGGATAACAACAAGCTTTACCTGGTTAATAATGACGGATCCCTATACAATGGATTCCCTTTACCGGGATCAACTCCCTTCAGTATTGGGGTGATCAGCAGATCCGCTTCCAAATTCAATCTTATCGTGGGTAGCGGAGATAACTTTTTGTACAATTACTCCGTACAATGAGGATATTGTAAACCTTGAATCATATGTGGTTAAAGAGATTCCTTCCGCACGCGGCCATTCTTTCCTTGCTGATTGTCTTTGTTTCCTGCATGAATGATGAATGGATGGCGGATAAATATGACTTCACAGTCAGGTGGGAGCCGGGATTTGAAGGCCCCCTGGTCTTCGGTAATCTCAGCATTGAAGACATGCTTACAAAATTTGACACGAGCGGTTACCTGATTGAAGACAGTACCAACTTCCTGTATTTCATCTTCGATACATCAGAGACAGTTTACGCTGATGATTACATTGACATCCCAGACCAGGATTTCCTGCAGGTTTTCTTTCAGAGTGAAGTGGATATACCCGGATCATCCCTGGGCAATATCGGGGACACCATCACTTTTATAGAGGTTAAAAATTTTGAATGGAAAAGAACTGGCGATGAGCGGCTTGACAGTGTTAATATGAAAGGAGGGGAGATCGTGATCTTTGTTACCTCCACCATCAAGCATACGGGGATACTGACCATCTATTCTGACCA
>JAZGGT010000041.1:0-4829 GCA_036480555.1 Bacteroidales bacterium
AATCAGAATAGTTTCAGCAGCAGTCGTACACCCTTTAAACAAACTGATTTTACCCCCTATTATTCAGACTCCTGGACAGAACGCTGGTTCCCGGTCAGGGGTACGGATGGAGTCACCCGCGTGGCAGAATCAGGAACCATTCACCTGAAGTTTTCATCGGATGGAATGAATCTGTTGTTTTCTCCTATCCTGGAGATCAATGCAAAAATGAGGGTGGTGGTAAATGGCGATGAGATCTCAAATGACCTCATTGTCATGAAGCCATCTGAAACATATAATGAGGAATTTGACGGCATCAAGGAGAGTGATAAGATTGAAGTGTATCTGGGGACCGAAAAACTATTTTCCTCAGAAGACAATTTTAATATTGAGAGACCCAACAAGGCAGAAGGAGGTGCATTGGACGATTTGTTCATACTGGCTGGTGAACTTGAGCAGTTCAGATCATACCAGAGAGCCCTTGAGACATACCTGGAGTTGCTTGAAAAAGAACCCACCCATCTCAAAGCGCTGGAGCGGGTGGCAGAACTATATGCCCGCCGGGGTGAAATTGACAAGGCCCTTGAATATACACGGAAAGTGCTTAAGGTAGATACTTATTCGCCGGGGACTAATTTCATTTATGGGAACCTGCAGAAAATAAAAGGTAATCTTACTGATGCCAAAGACGGATTCAGGTGGTCCATGCGTTCATTGGAATATCATGCTGCTTCATTGCAACTACTTTCCGAGATCAGCCTGATGGAAGGTAACCCGGAAGTGGCCCAGCGCCATGCTGAAAGATCTCTGGCTTATAACAGCCTGAACCTGAATGCTTACAAATCCCTTGCTATCGCATTGCGGAAACTTGACAACCCTCAGTATGCAGAAGAAATATTGACTGATATACTGGAAATTGATCCACTGGATCATTTTACCCTGTTTGAAAGATATCTGCTTAATCCTGGCGTGGGACTGGCCAACTTTAATAATTCATTCAAAAATGAAATGGCCAATGAGGAATACCTTGAACTTGGACTGTTTTATGCCAACATGGGTTTGAACGATGAGGCCATCCAGGTCCTGGAACAGGTCCCCTCCTATCCGGCCATCCAATACTGGCTTGCCTGGTTGAACAAAGAAGACAAAGAAAAAAGTAATACTTACCTTGAACAGGCCCTTGAGGCCAGCCCGGAATTTGTCTTTCCTTACAGGAATGAAACCGGGATGGTACTTGATTGGGCCTCAAAGCAAATCCCATCGTGGAAAACAGATTATTATTCAGCACTCATTCTGTGGAACAGAGGGAGGGATGAAGAGGCCCTGGGCCTCCTGGAAAAATGGGGAGAAGAACCGGGATTTGTTCCATTTTACTATTCCCGTGCCTGTTTGAAAGGTATTAATTCTGACGCGGGACTCGAAGAAATGAACAGGGCACTGGCCATTGACCCCGGCCAATGGAGGATTTACAAGGAACTGGCAAATATATACAGCCAGCGCAATGAACTTCAATCTGCCCTGGAGATATCAGAAAAAGGCCATCAGAAATTTCCCGGGAACTTTATCCTCAATATTGGCTACAGCAAGGCTTTGACAAATACGGGCCATTATGCAAAATCCCTGGAGGTAATTACTAAAACGGATGTCCTTCCATACGAGGGTGAAAGAAGTGCACAACGCATTTTTGTATACAATTGCCTGATGCTGGGTTTTGATAGTTATAAAAAAAGAAACTATGACGAGGCACTGGAATATATAGAAAAATCCGAGACCTATCCCGAGAATTTGGGTTCTGGTTCTCCCCCATTTCCGGATTACCGCAACCAGAACATACTGAGAGCAAGGATCTATAACAAAACCGGCGAAGGTGAAAAAGCAGGTAAAGCCAATGATGAGATCCAGGCATATACCAGTAAATTTGGGGAAATGAGAGGTGGCAGCATATTTGAACGGAGTTTTACAGACACATACATAAAACCGTTTTAGCATAGCGCATCCTGCACATTATGAAAGTCCAATTTTATTTATTCCTGTCTGTGTTTGTTTCCATGATCATTGGTTCATGTAAACAACACAGTTCTTATAAGGTATACAATGAAACAATCCTGACCTATCCGTTCTCAGACACCAATTCTTTTCCTGTTATTTATAAAAAGAAGGATATTTATCCTTATTCCCGCATTGACGGATTCAGCCATTCAGGTGAACCAAGGGAATGGGAAGTAGTAAAACTCGAAAATGAATACATCGAAGTTTATATCCTCCCGGCAAATGGTGGTAAGGTATGGGGTGCCTATGATAAAGCAAGCGGGAAGGACTTTATTTATAAAAATAATGTAATGAAATTCAGGGATATAGCTTTGAGAGGACCCTGGACCATGGGAGGGATAGAATGGAATTCAAGTGTGATCGGTCATCATGCCGGCGCAGCAGCGCCTGTAAATTACAAGGTATTTACAGCGGATGATGGCTCAGCTCATTGTGTGGTCGGAGGAATGGATCTTCCATCCCATCTGCAATGGCGGGTTGACATATCCCTGCCGGCGAAAACCTCTTATTTTGAGGCCACTACGTACTGGTACAATGCAACTCCTTTCTACCAGCCTTATTACCACTGGAGCAATACAGCCAATAAAAGCGCTGAAGATCTACATTTTTATTTTCCGGGGGACTACTGGCTGGGGCATAATGGAGTGTCACATCCATGGCCTATAGATGAACTGGGCATTGACCGCTCATGGTATAAAAACAATGCGGACAGGGACAATAGTTCTTACCATATTTTTGGAAGTCTTGACAATTATTATGTTTCCTATTACCATGATGAAGATTTTGGCATGGGACACTGGTCCGAGATCTTTGGAACACCCGGGAAAAAGATCTGGTTATTCTCACAGGCCAGGGATGGAGCCATCTGGGAAAATTTACTTACTGATACAAATGGACAATTTGTAGAGGTTCAGGCCGGCAGAATGTACAACCAGAATAGTTTCAGCAGCGCTCACACGCCCTTTAAACAAACTGATTTTATTCCCTATAATACTGACTCCTGGACAGAACGCTGGTTCCCGGTCAGGGGTACCGGCGGAGTCACGCGTGCTGCTGAATTCGGAACAATTCATATAAAGTTCTCACAGGAAGGAATGAATATATTGTTCTCTCCTGTAAGGGAGATCAATGAAAAAATTACGGTGGTGGTAAATGGCGATGAAATCTCAAATGACCTGATTGTCATGAAGCCCTCTGAAACTTTTAATGAGGAATTTGGCGGCATCACGGAGAATGACAAAATTGAGGTATACCTGGGGATTGAAAAATTATTCTCCACTGAAGACCAGTTTATGCTTGAAAGGCCCAACAAGGCGGAAACAGATGCATTGGATGATCTGTTTATACTGGCTCGTGAACTTGAGAAGCGCAGATCTTACCAGAGGGCACTTGAGAAATACCTGGAGCTGCTTGAAAATGAGCCCTTCCATCTCAAGGCTCTGGAGCGGGTGGCAGAACTATATGCCCGCCGCGGTGAATTTGATAAGGCCCTGGTTTATACCCGGAAGGTACTCGAGGTAGATACTTATTCGCCGGGTGCTAATTTCATATATGGTAACCTGCAAAAATTTAAAGGCAACCTTACAGATGCCAAAGACGGATTCAGATGGGCCATGCGTTCTCTGGAATATCACTCTGCTTCATTGCAACTACTTTCCGAGATCAGCCTGATGGAAGGGAACCTGGAATTGGCTCACAGCCTGGCTGAAAGATCTTTGACTTATAACAGCCTGAATCTGAATAGTTACAAGACCCAGGCTATAGCGCAGCGGAAACTGAACAACCTTATGCATGCAGAAGAAATATTGACCGATATACTGGAAATTGACCCCCTGGATCATTTTGCCCTGTTTGAAAGATATCTTCTCAGGCCTGCTAACGTGTTACTGACCACCTTTAATAATTCATTCAAAAGTGAAATGGCCAGGGAGGAATACCTTGAACTTGGACTGTTTTATGCCAAAACGGGGTTGAAAGATGAGGCCATCAAAGTCCTGGAGCAGGGCCCCTCCTATCCGGTTATCCATTACTGGCTTGCCTGGTTGAATAAAGAAGACAAAGAGAAAAGTAAAACTTACCTTGAACTGGCCCTTGAGGCCAGTCCGGAATTTGTCTTTCCCTACAGGACAGAAACCCTGATGACACTTGATTGGGCCTCAAAGCAAATCCCATCGTGGATTACAGATTATTATGCTGCACTTATCCTGTGGCATAAAGGGCGGAATGAAGAGGCCCTGGGCCTCCTGGAAAAATGGGGAGAAGAGCCGGAATTTACCCCCTTTTACTATTCGCGGGCCTGTTTGAAAGGTATTAATTCTGACTCGGGACTGGCAGATATGCAAAGGGCACTGGCTGTTGGTCCCGGCCAATGGAGGATTTACAGGGAACTGGCAAATATATATAATCAGCGTGGTGACTTTTCATCTGCCCTGGAGATATCAGAAAAAGGACATAATCAATTTCCCGGGAACTATATCCTTGATATTACCTACAGTAAATCTCTGACAAATACGGGCCATTATGAAAAATCACTGGATGTACTTGGTAAAACTGATATCCTTCCTTATGAAGGTGAAAGAAGCGCACAAAATATTTTTGAATATAATTATCTTATGCTGGCTTTCAAGAGTTATCAGGACGGAGACTATGACTCAGCACTGGACTATCTTGGCAAATCCGAAGCTTATCCCGAAAATCTGGGTTCAGGCAAGCCTCATAATCCTGATTACCGCAATCAGAATATACTGAGAGCCAGGATTTATAATAAAACCGGCGAAGGTAAAAAAGCAGGTAAAGCCAAT
>JAZGGT010000042.1:0-4448 GCA_036480555.1 Bacteroidales bacterium
CTGTTTATCACAAATGGATTATTCAGCCTTCTTTTTGCGGTTATGGCATTGCTTAAGTTTATGAATTATTCCTGGCTGGTAATATTCCAGGGGTTCATACTGGTAGGATGGCTGATCATTCAGATAATTATGATCAGGGATTTCTACGGACCGCTACATGTCCTTTATTTCTCTGTCGGTTTACTGCTGATCGCCACAGGGTGGATACTTGCCCGGCAGGACCAGGCAATATACCAGTCGCACTAAAGAAAACATCTTCCAGTTAGCGACTTGGTGACACAGATAAAGAATGCTGCCCGAATGGGACAGCCACCAGATAACTAAACAGCGATCCGGTTACCGGTTTTGTAATAAATTCGGATTAACATCCAACTGGGATTTGGGTATTGGAAATACCAGTTTTACATCATCCCAGTTATATTTATTCCCGTTAATGTCTATGGCGAAGTCTGGCTTCTTAAGTCTTCTCATGTTATGAAAATAATCCCCTTCCAGGTAAAGCTCAACGTTGCGTTCTGTTTCACAGTCTGCCAGTGAGGCTGAGCCAGTATAGGAACCTGCGTCGGAGCGCTCACGGACTACATTCAGATCAGCCGTGGCACCTGTAGGATCACCCTCGTGTACCCTTGCCTCTGCCCTGTTCAGGTAAACCTCTGCAAGACGGATGACTGGTACATTCAAATATTCAACATCGAATTTGGTAGAGTATACTTTACCATCAACATTGACGAAAGCATGATCAACCCGGGCCCTGGCGTCATCATTATTCTCTACGTGTGCGGCGATTTTAATAAGATATTGAATGGGAATGGTAAATTTCGAATTGGAAGGAACACGATAGTAACTCCTCAGTGTTCCCGAAGCATCATCCACCGCACTGGAGAGAATGGCAAATAGAACTTCCTGGTGAGGTGTCCCTGTCTGGAAACATTCCAGAAAATCGTTTGCCAGTCCACCATTAGCCTTCCCTGAAAACTTATTGATTACAAAATCGGCCGATGTAATCACATTGGGCCAGTCTCCCTTGTAAAAATAAACTCTTGACAATAGTGCTTTTGCAGCTACATCACTCGCGCGATTGTTAGTATTGATCCCATCCAGAAGTGTTGCTGCATCATTCAGGTCACTGGTAATCTGGTTATAGGCCTCATCTACAGTTGCCCTGAAAGGTGTGTCAAAAGGAGAAAGTGGCTCTGTGAAAACCGGTACCGACAGTGGTCCTTCTCCAGTAACATCATACGAATACAGGCGGGTCATTTCAAAGAATATCAGTCCCCTGAGAAACTTTGCCTCTCCTTCAATACGCAGACGTGTTTCATCGGTCATCTCGGTATCATTCACATCCGGAAGAAATGCCAGTACTTTGTTGATAATGCCTATGGCCTCATAGCTGACCTGCCATATCGATTGGACAATCCTGTTGCTCTGCCCTGACATGGTTTTGTTGAGCATCTGTAATTCTTCAAAAACGGTATTTTGCAAACCGGAGATCTTTACGCTCCCGGCGATCATATCTGGAGATACCCAGTACCGTCCACCATATAGGTCACCGTGCTGAAGTTTATGGTAAGCCCCTGTCAGGGCTGCATCCAGACCTACAGTAGAATTCAGTGCAATTTCATCGGCCAGGTCGACGACCGGCTCTATATCCAGTACCTGTTCGCATGAGCTGACCAGGATCAGAAATGCGGTAAATGCGGCGATCTTATATTTAATTGCTTTCATGGCTCTATTTTTTCATTATTTAAAAATCAAGTTCAACACCAAAGTTAAGGGTGCTTACCTGGGGTGGTGAAAGATAGGTCACTCCTTGAGTTACATTCCCGGATCCATCACGGTTCACTTCGGGATCCCAGCCTGTATAATTGGTCAATGTCCAGAGGTTAGTACCGCCGACGTATATCCGCATACGCTCGACAAAAAAGCGGTTGGACAGGGAGGCAGGAAGTGTATAGCCGATAGTGAAGGTTTTTAACCTGAGATAACTGGCCTCATCCAGGTAACGGGTGGAATTAAAATTCCGGTTCTCTGGCTGCCAGAATAGTTTATGGGATGCTCCATTAGGATTGGTTTCCGACCAGGCATCCTTTATGATGTCGGTCTGGTTCCAGTTCCCGTCAAATCCTCCATCCAGGAATTTTCCATCATCCCTGTAAACCTGCATGCCAACACTGAACGTGAAGAAGATACTGAAATCGAATCCTTTAAACTGCAGGGTATTGTTCAGTCCACCGAAAAAATCCGGGTAGGGATTCCCTGTAAATTTGGCATCCCTGTCAAAATCAAATTCATTGGTGAGTTCTCCCCAATTGTTGTAGAATAGTTCATCGCCTCCCAGAATATCCACTTGTTTTGTCGTGGTACCGAGAGACTGATCATTGAAATCAACCCAGTCGGTTACTGTAACCGTCTGGTCTTCCCTGGCAATTCCTGCCCATTCAACCAATTCCCAGGTTCCGATGGCATATCCCTCAGCTACTACATTGTTCCCGTAATTCTCACCAGCCAGTTGGTTGTCATCAGTATTTGTCACGACATTGGTATTTCTTCCGAATGTCAGATCGGTAGTCCATTTAAGTTGAGATGATGAAGACAGGTTATGGCTGGTAATGAATACCTCGATCCCCTTGTTTTCCAGGTCACCCACATTGGCTGTAATGGAAGATTGGCCACTGGTCTGGTTAATTGGCCTGTTCAGGATCAGATCGGAGGTTTCCTTATAATAATAATCAAATCCTCCTGAAACCCTTCCGCTCCATAACTGAAAATCTATACCTACATCAATTTGCCCTGTCCGTTCCCATCTCAAATCCCGATTTTCTACTTTGGATATTTCAAGTCCCGGGGAAGCCAGGTAATTTACTGCACGCCAGAGGCCCATATATTCAAAGTCCCCAATTTCGGCATTACCGGTTACACCGTACGAGCCTCTCAATTTCAGGTAGGTCAGTACAGAATTCCCCTTAAGGAAAGATTCCTCCGACAGGGTCCACCCCACTGATCCTGATGGGAACCAGCCATACTTGTAATTATCACCGAACCTTGATGATCCATCACGTCTTATGCTGAATGTGGCATAGTACTTATTGCGGTAATTGTAACTCGCCCGGGCAAAATATGACAGGAAACTATGTCCGGTAACATAGCCTGATCCCGTCTGTACTGAACCCGAGGTTGGGTGTTTGAGACCCGGATTGGGAAAATCATTGGCCTGGAAAAGGCTTTCCTGCTGGTTTTGCGATTGGACTGACATTCCCAGAATGGCGCTCAGGCTATGAACCTCATTTATGTACTTATTGAAACTGAAGTAGTTGTTAGTGTTTAGATTGGTAAGATGGACCCTGCGATCCATGCTGCTTGCTTTTTCCTGGGTGATGGTTCCCACATATCTATTCTCTATCTGGTTATAAATATTGGCCCCTAGTTCTGACTTGAAGGACAGCCAGTCGGTAAAGTTCAGCTGTGCATAGATAGTACTGATGAAGGTATAGATGTTCATCCCGTAATCAAGGTCAGCATTGTAGGCAACCGGGTTAATACCACTCCTGGGTGCATAGAAATTCCCTATTGAATCGTATACCGGCATGATGGGCAGTGAACGACTCTGAGCAGTTCCGAGTCCCCCGGCCCAGCCTGTCGGCACCCTCTTATTAAGTTCATATATCAATGTTGTTTTGGTACCGATCGAAAAAACATCATTTGCAGTGTGATCATAGTTTCCCTTGGCACTGAGTTTTTTATAATCATTACCAAGCTGAACACCTTCCTCAACTCTGTATGTACCACCAATGTAAAAGGTATTTTTAATATCCCCTCCACTGGCAGAAAGATTGAACTGCTGAACTATACCTGTTCGGGACATCTCATCGATCCAGTTGGTATTAGTATTATCGGCAATCTCTCTGTTGATATTGTAAGAAAGGTTGTCGTAAAATGCCTGGTAGTTATTCGTGGTGTCATTATCTGAATTAGCCCAGGCAATTTTTCCGTATTTCAGGTAGTCCTTTGCATCAAGCATATCGGGGATATTGGTGATCTTATTTACACCAATCCAGTACCCGGCATTGAACTTTGTCCGACCGGATTTCCCGGATTTTGTTGTGATCAGGACCACACCGTTAGCGGATCTTGAACCGTAAATGGCTGCTGCAGAAGCATCTTTTAAGATTTCAACTGACTCAATATCTGTTGGACTCAGCGCGGACAATGTATTCGTCCCATCTGCCCATCCATTAGAAAAATTCCCAGTTATAACAGGCACCCCATCCACTACATACAGTGGTTCGCTACTTGAAGTGATGGAAGATGTTCCCCTGATCCTTACTGTCATTGCTGAACCGGGCATCCCGTTGGCAGACGTTATCTGCACACCTGCGGCTTTTCCCTGAAGTGCGCTCTGAAAACTGGACTGGGTACTTTTGGCCAGTTCTTCCGATTTGACCCGGGAA
>JAZGGT010000043.1:0-8074 GCA_036480555.1 Bacteroidales bacterium
ATGAATCTTTCCATTTCATTGCCTTCAGCAAAAGAAGGGGTAAACCGGCTGTGATCAATGAACTCAGGGAAAGGGCAAGGGGTGAAATACTGATCATGACTGATGCCCAGGTACTCTTCACTCCTGATACCATCTTCGAACTGGTCAAACATTACAGGAATGAACAAATCGGTCTGGTTGGCGCTAACATCCTGAACACAAGAATTGACAAGAGTGGGATCTCATATCAGGAATGGTCCTTTATGTCGAGGGAGATCAGGTTAAAATACCATGAGGGAAAAGCCTGGGGAACCATGATAGGTGCTTAT
Organism: Bacteroidales bacterium; assembly: GCA_036480555.1. Classification (GTDB taxonomy): domain Bacteria; phylum Bacteroidota; class Bacteroidia; order Bacteroidales; family SM23-62; genus SM23-62. The sequence continues at coordinate 309 of JAZGGT010000043.1, forward strand.
GGTGCCTGCTATTCAATCAGGAATGAATACTATACTAAGGTGCCTGAAGGATATTCTGTAGATGATTTTTACATCACCATGAAGGTACTGGAGAAAAAGAAGAAGTGCATCCTCGAAATGAAAGCCATAGGGTACGAAAATGTTCCCAATCGCCTGTCTGAAGAATTCCGCCGGAAGATCAGGATAGCGTCAGGAAATTTTCAGAATCTTAAAACCTTCTATAAACTGTTATGGCCGCCTTATACTGGAGTGGCATTCAGTTTTTTCTCCCACAAGGTATTGAGATGGCTGGGACCATTCTTCCTGCTGTTTCTGTTCATCTCAAATATCATCCTTGCCTTCTACTATCCTTTTTACAGGATTCTGCTGATTATACAAGGACTGCTGATCATCAGTCCAATTATTGACTTTTTATTAAGGAAAATAGGATTACATATTGTAATTTTGCGCTTCATTACTCATTTCTATAGCATGAACCTTGCCCTTTTGGCAGGTTTTCTAAAATTTATTAAAGGAACGGAAACAAATGTCTGGCAACCTACAAGAAGAACATAAAACTAATGATGTGGTCTTTAATTCCATTGATGAGGCCATTGATGAGATAAGAAAAGGACATATCATCATCGTCGTAGATGATGAGGACCGGGAGAATGAAGGGGATTTCATTGCAGCCGCAGAAAACATTAGCGCTGAGACGGTCAATTTCATGGCAACACATGGCAGGGGATTGATTTGTGCAGCTCTTTCCGAGGAAAGATGCCAGGAACTTGAGCTGAATCTTATGGTTGGCAAAAATACCAGCCATCATGATACAGCTTTTACTGTTTCGGTTGACCTTTTAGGCCATGGTACAACTACCGGGATCTCAGCCAGCGACAGGGCAAAAACAATCCGGTCGCTCGTTAATCCGGCCACCAGAGCCGGAGGTCTTGGCAGACCAGGACACATTTTTCCCCTGAAAGCCAAATCCAAGGGTGTTTTAAGAAGGACCGGGCATACGGAAGCGACTGTCGACCTTACCAGGTTGGCAGGTTTAAAACCAGGTGGTGCCCTGGTCGAGATCATGAATGAGGATGGGTCGATGGCAAGATTGCCACAACTCTTGGGCATAGCCCGCAAATTTAACCTGAAACTGATAACCATCAAAGACCTGATCGCCTACCGGCTCCAGACTGACAGTATCATTATCAAGGGTGTGGAGGTAACGCTGCCTACCACGTATGGCAGTTTCAGACTAATCCCTTTCATCCAGGAATCCAATGGACTCGAACATATCGCTCTGGTAAAAGGAGAATTGAACAAGGATGAATCAATTCTCACCAGGGTACATTCCTCATGTATGACCGGTGATATCTTTGGATCCTACCGTTGTGATTGCGGGGTTCAACTTCACAAGGCCATGGAAATGATCGAGAAGGAAGGCAGGGGTGTATTGATTTACCTCAACCAGGAAGGCAGGGGTATCGGATTATCGAACAAGATAAAGGCATATAAGCTCCAGGAGCAGGGAAGGGATACCGTGGAGGCTAATATTGACCTGGGATTCAAAGATGATGAAAGGGACTATGGAGTGGGTGCCAATATTCTCCGGGAACTGGGACTCGGAAAACTAAAGCTCATTACGAATAATCCTGTAAAACGTGCCGGATTAGAAGGATATGGACTGACCATCTTCGAGAATATTCCCCTTGTGATTGAACCCAATGAGCACAATGCCTTTTACCTGAAAACCAAACAGGATAAAATGGGGCATTTCCTGGACATCGCCAAATACAATTTGGATAATAAAGAATGATCCGTGAATTAAGGATACTTTTCATGGGTACACCGGAATTTGCAGTGGCCGGCCTGGATGCCCTGATCCGTGATGAACAGCATGTGATCGCAGTCGTTACCAGTATGGATAAGCCCGCCGGGAGAGGTCGGAAAATCAGGACATCACCGATTAAGGATTATGCACTGTCACAAAATATACCTGTATTACAACCTGATAAACTCAAATCCCCTTCTTTTTTAGCTGAACTCCAGGACCTTCAGCCTGATCTTTTGGTGGTGGTGGCTTTTCGTATGCTGCCCGAGCAAGTATGGAAACTTCCGCCTATGGGAACCATTAACCTGCACGCTTCCCTCCTGCCTCAATACCGGGGTGCTGCACCTATTAACCGGGTCCTGATGAACGGGGAAACAGAAACAGGCCTTACGACATTTTTCATTGAAAAGGAGATCGATACCGGCAAAATCATACTCCAGGAAACAGTACCTGTTGATCCGGATGAAGATGCCGGCAGCCTGCATGATAAAATGATGAATACCGGGGCATCATTGTTGGTCAGAACAGTTCGTGCCATTGCAGGAGGGAATCCCCCCCTGATCGACCAGACTGCCCTGATCAGAAAGCAGGAGGAACTTAAAACGGCCCCCAAGATATTCACGGAGGACTGCAGGGTAGACTGGGATCAGGAGACCGAAGTGGTTTATAATCATATCAGGGGACTTGCACCCTATCCGGCTGCATGGACCATTTTGAAAAACCAGGCCGGGGAAGAAAAAATACTGAAAATCTTTGCGGCTGAAAAAGAGATCCTGCCAGTGAATGAGAAACCAGGAACCCTCCTCGCAGATGACGAAAATGCCCTCGAGATAGCATGCCGTAACGGTATTATCAGACTGACCCGGATCCAGCTCGAAGGAAAAAAGAAAATGGATACTCCTGAGTTTTTAAGGGGATTGAAGGATGTAACCGGACTCCATATCACCTAGCCGACCGAATCCGTTACAGATTCAGGGGCTGGTGGTTTTTTCTTCTTGCGCAGATGAATCTCATCACTTGGCTCAGGCTCTTCTCCCGGGTCCATTAGATTCAGCTGGTAAAGCTTTTTCAATTTGATGCCATACATCTGGGAAATATCGTACATGGTCTCCCCGGCCTCAACCATATGGTAGCTGAATTCCACAGACGCCTTACCCCGTTTTGGCTGCAGGTATAGGACCTGACCCTTTTTCAGCTTTGAGTCCCTCGGAATTTCATTGTACTGGGCCAGTTCATACGGCATCATTTCAAGTTCCCCGGTCAGGCTCTGATAGGTATCTTCTTCTTTTACAATGATATAGTCGATACGGTTTCTCATCAGGATCTTTCTGTGATCGATCTCGATCTCAAACCCGTCAATATCGGTAATCTCAGGGATGGTTTCTGTGTCATCTGCCTTCCTGCGTCGTATTTTTCCCGAATCAAAATGGTCCAATTCATTTTCTTCAATGATCCTGATCAGTGCACTGGCATAGGTTGAACTGGTGGCATAGCCAGCTTTTTTTAATCCCCTTGCCCAGGCTTTATAATCTGTCTGGTCCAGCTCAAAAAGGAAAGAATACCTTGGACCATTCATCAGGAAATTGGTATGGTCTATATATGAATCCCTGGCTGACTTGTATTTCCGGAAACATTCATTCTTTTTATCATCATCATGCCGGATGCTTTTTCCTTTCCAATCATGGCATTTAATCCCGAAATGATTATTCCCTCTGGTGGCCAGGGTACTGTTTCCGTTATTCGACTCCAGCATGCCCTGGGCCAATGTAATACTGGCAGGGATGCCGCTACGCTTCATTTCATCGATTGCCCAATTTTTGTATTGATCAATATACTCTTGACGGGCAGTATGCTGTGACTTGACCTTCGCAGGGTGTATAAAGGAAAAAATTATGAATAAACCTGCCAGGATCTGCAATCTCATAGCTTGGATTAATTTGCCTAAATGTATCAATAATGAGTTTTTCCGGTTCATAAGGATACTTGGACTTATCAACAAGATTTGTAATTTTGATTCAGTATGATCCTATAAACGTGGAAATTCATATTAATATTGAGGAATACAAATCTCCGGATGAGCTTTCGGTTGATGAACAGCAATTAATCGAAAGGGCCATCCGAACGGCCAGGGATGCCTATGCACCATATTCGGAATTTCATGTTGGAGCCAGCCTGTTGCTTGATAATGGCACCTTCGTCAATGGCAATAACCAGGAAAATGCGGCTTACCCGGACGGACTATGTGCTGAACGTGTTGCCATATTTGCTGCCAATGCCATGCACCCGGAATCCCCTGTGAAAATGATGGCAATAGCAGCCGTATACCAGGATAAATTACTTGACCAGCCTGTTTATCCATGCGGATCGTGCCGGCAGGCACTTCTTGAAAGTGAAAACAGGTTTAACCAGCCTGTTCGGATACTAATGTATGGAAAGGCAGGCATCCATGTCGTAAACAGCATCAAGGACTTGCTGCCATTAAGCTTTGACAGTTCCTTCCTAAAATCAAAATAATCAGGTACGTCTCAATCAAATTGGGCAGTCAACGCTTTCCAGAGCGGATCAGATGGTACCGGGGCCAAAATCCTGACCTGAACTTTTCTCACCGGATGGATAAATTCCAGGGAACGCGCATGCAGGTTTATGCTGGCATCCGTATTGAAATGGTGGTAACCGTATTTCAGATCACCGCGGATGGGAGAACCAATTTTGGCAAACTGGCAACGGATCTGATGATGCCGTCCCGTATGCAAGATTACCTCCAGGAGATAATAGCGGCCAGAACTTGAGATCAGCCTGTAATCAAGGCTGGCAGGTTTGGTATTTGGCTTTGGTTTGTTGTAGGCATAGGACTTGTTCTGATCCTCATTTTTAACAAGGTAATGATTCAATGTTCCCTCTTCAGGTTGTGGCCTGTCTTTTACAATACACCAGTAGTTCTTCTGTATTTTCTGTTCTTTGAACAGTTGGTTCATCCTGAGCAGGGCCTTGCTGGTGCGGGCGTATAGAATGACCCCGCTGACCGGTCTGTCCAACCTGTGAATCACACCCAGAAACACATCCCCAGACTTCCCATATTTTTTCTTAATGTATTGTTTTACCAGTTGATCCAGTGAAATATCCCCTGTCTGGTCGCCCTGGGCAAGTTGTCCGGTCCGTTTATTAATGGCGATCAGGTGATTATCCTCAAATAATATCTCAAGCTTATCCTTCAATTCCAGTCCAATCTTTAATAAATTAAAATAGGCTGATATTGATTAAAACGGTGCGGAATTTTGTGCAAGCACAAAATGTAGGCACCTCTTTCAATCAATATCAGCCATGGTTAGCGTATTACAAAACACTGATAATCAACAACCAATAATCTTGACATATATTCCTCCCCCAACATGAGGGATAGGATATTAAAAACGACACCTATAAATATTGCTTGCGAGATTTTCAGTGTCGTTTTTGATATCCTGCCCGACCTAATACTGTTCTTTGTCGTCTGGGAACTGGAGTGTCCTTACGTCCTGTATATAGTTTTGAACAGCACCCTTGATCTCGGCATGCAGATTATGATAACGCCGCAAGAAACGCGGAGAGAACTCCTGTGTGATCCCCAGCATATCATGTAATACAAGCACCTGACCATCAACATCCGGTCCGGCTCCAATCCCGATAACCGGGATCTTTAATTCCTTTGCTACTTTTTTCCCGAGGCTGGCCGGGATTTTTTCAAGGACGAGACCAAAACAACCCGCTTCTTCCAGGATATGAGCATCTTCCACTAACTTTTCGGCTTCCTTCTCCTCCCTGGCCCTAACGACATAAGTTCCGAATTTATGAATGGACTGCGGTGTTAATCCCAGGTGTCCCATGACAGGGATTCCGGCTGAAAGGATACGAATAACTGATTCCTGGATCTCTTGCCCACCTTCCATCTTTACAGCATGAGCACCCGTTTCTTTCATGATCCGTATGGATGAAGTCAGGGCTTCCTTTGAATTTCCCTGGTATGTACCGAAGGGCAGGTCCACAACGATCAGGGCGCGGCTTACCGCCCTGACAACAGATCCGGCATGATTGAGCATCTGCTCAAGGGTGATCGGCAGTGTGGTATCATGGCCTGCCATCACATTGGAGGCTGAATCCCCTACCAGGATTATGTCAATGCCGGCTTCATCCAGGATTCTTGCCATGGAATAATCATAAGCTGTAAGCATGGCAATCTTCTCACCTTTCAGCTTCATCTCATGAAGTACATGGGTAGTAACGCGTCTTACAATTTCATGCAGGGCCATAATTTCATATTTAAGGCTTACAAAGTTGATAATTTATACTGAAAAGACCGCCAAATCGGATATTTCTTTTTCGAAACAACCAAACTGACTTTTTGTCACATCTTTCCCAATCCGGGAAACAGGCATCCCAATCAGATGCCATAATTTCACTATTTGCATTATGGCACAATGATTGAAAAAAACAATGCAACATTGAAATTACATTTAATAAAACATATTTGACATGAGTAAAATAATTGGAATAGATTTAGGAACCACCAATTCATGCGTTTCTGTGATGGAGGGAAATGAGCCTGTTGTCATCCCCAATAGTGAAGGGAAACGCACAACGCCTTCCATGGTTGCTTTCGTTGAAAACGGAGAGCGGAAAGTTGGTGATCCAGCCAAGCGTCAGGCCATCACCAATCCGGTTAAAACCGTTTTCTCCATCAAGAGATTCATGGGGGAAACATATGACAAGGTCCAAAAAGAAATAAACCGGGTGCCTTATAAAGTGGTTAAAGGGGAAAACAATACACCCCGCGTTCAGATTGACGACCGTAAGTATACCCCACAGGAGATTTCAGCCATAGTCCTGCAAAAAATGAAAAAGACAGCAGAAGATTATCTCGGTCACGAAGTTACCGAGGCTGTTATTACCGTTCCTGCATATTTCGCTGATTCTCAACGGCAGGCCACCAAGGAGGCCGGAGAGATTGCGGGACTGACGGTAAAAAGGATTATCAATGAACCCACCGCTGCTGCACTGGCTTATGGACTTGATAAAAAGGACAAGGATATCACAGTGGCAGTATTCGACCTGGGAGGAGGCACATTTGATATCTCCATCCTTGAGCTGGGGGACGGAGTATTTGAAGTTAAATCCACCAATGGTGATACTCACCTTGGAGGAGATGACTTTGATGAGGTGATTATTGACTGGTTGGCCGAAGCCTTTAAGAAAGATGAAAATATTGATCTCCGCAAAGATCCCATGGCTCTCCAGAGACTGAAGGAAGCTGCAGAAAAAGCTAAAATTGAGCTATCAAGTTCATCCAGCACAGAGATCAACCTTCCCTACATTATGCCGGTCGATGGGATTCCCAAGCACCTGGTAAAAACCCTGTCACGTGCTCAGTTTGAAAGCCTGGCTGACAGCTTGATACAGGCAACGGTTGAACCATGCAAAAAGGCATTGAAAGATGCTGGAATGAAGCCTGCTGATATTGATGAAGTGATCCTTGTAGGGGGTTCCACCAGGATACCCTCCATTCAGGCTACTGTTGAGAAAATCTTTGGGAAATCACCATCCAAAGGCGTAAACCCTGATGAAGTAGTGGCAGTTGGTGCAGCCATTCAGGGTGGTGTACTCACAGGGGAGGTAAAAGATGTCCTCCTGCTGGATATTACACCCCTTTCACTCGGTATTGAAACACTGGGTGGTGTAATGACCAGGCTGATAGAATCCAATACAACTATCCCGACAAAAAAGACTGAGACTTTTACCACCGCTGCAGATAATCAACCCTCGGTGGAGATCCATGTGTTGCAAGGAGAAAGACCGATGTCTCAAGGTAACAAGACCATTGGTAAATTCCACCTTGATGGTATTCCGCCTTCTCCCAGGGGACTGCCACAGATTGAAGTAACCTTCGATATTGATGCCAACGGGATCCTGAATGTATCTGCCA
>JAZGGT010000044.1:0-5304 GCA_036480555.1 Bacteroidales bacterium
CCTGATCCATACATCCTTATCCCGGGGAGAGAATTTGATGGCATTCGAGAGCAGGTTTTCGAATACCTGGGTAAGATAATTTATGTCTACGAAACCATATGTTCTCGGATTCTCGAGCCTGACATTAATGTTTTTATGCCGGGCAGACTCCTGCATATTTTTATAGACTTCATTTATGATGATGCTCAGATCAGTTTTCTCACATTTCATATTGATCTTCTTCTGTTCAATCACGCTGATATCCAGGATTTTTGTGATCATCTTCTGCATCCTGTTCAGGGCATTTAACAGAAAATCCAGGCCTTCTTTGTCGTCTGTTTTCATTTTGTCACCATTGGATTTAAGGTTGTTGGCAATGGTAAGAGAGCTGGTCAAAGGATTCCTTAAATCATGTGCAACGATCTCAATGAGGTGATTTTTTTCATTATTAAGATCAACAAGTTCCATGTTAGTCAGTTCAATCTGCTTCTTCTTTCTGTTGATATCCTTGTTGGCCTTGCGCAGATTATCAGACTGCTGTTCTATCTGTTTGTAGGCAGCTGCATTTTCCAATGCAATCTTGGAATAGATGGCCAGGTTCCTGACGATATTTAAGTGGTATTTGGTATAGGCGTTCTTCTGGAAGCTCTGAACGGTAATAACCCCCATAACCTCTTTATTGAGGATCATGGGAATATAGATAATGGAGGATGAATTTCCGGTTTTTTCATCCGGGGGCGTGATGGCCGGGAGAAACTTACGGTATTCATTCTCAAAATCATTGATAAAGATCTCCTTCCTGGTCTTTACACAGTATGACGACAGGCGCAATTCATCCTCAAGATCAAAACTCAGGAAATTAAGGATATTTCCCTTCTCCTTGACCCCATGGAAGTCAATGGTGTTTGTTTTCTTATTCAGGATACCGATGCCGAAAACCGAGGCATCCATAAGCTTGTTTATAGACTCATATACGGTATCAATGATCTTTTCAACAGACAGCTGGGATGTGATGGTTTTTCCAATCTCGCTCAGGTTCTCAAGGTTTGTATAGGAAGTCTGCAATCTTTCCGCCTGGGCCATTATCTCCTTTTTCTGCTGTTCCAGAGTCCGGTTTTTCTTTCTCACCTCTGCAGTCTTCTCCCGGACCATCTTTTCCAATTCATGTTTTTTTGCTTCTATGAGTTTTATCCTGAACCTGAAAATCAAGGTTATGGCTGTAAGTGCCAGGATGGGCATGATGATGAAAAAGTACCAGGTCCCCCACCAGGGTGGTTTTATCCTGAAAGAGAACGTAGTTGGGGTCCGATTCCAGATGCCGTCATTGTTCATGGCCTTCACCATAAATAAGTATTCACCTGGCGGGATGTTGGCATAAACCGCTTCGGTTTTATTGGAAACCGGTGACCATTCCTTGTCGAGCCCTTCCAGCTTCCATTGGTATCTGACTTTCTCGGGCACCTGGTAACTCAGGGCCTCAAAGGAAAAGGACAGATGGTTGCTGTCATGGGGAAATACCAGTCCAGACGGGAGGTTGAACCAGGAAGTTAGGTCTGTGTGGAAGCGGTTATAATTTTCTCCGCGCCAGTCAATCTCCCTGAAAAAGAGTTTAATACTGCTAATATGAGTTTCTGGTTCCAGTAAATTGGACTCTGTTTTTTTAGGATCATACCGCATGGCTCCCTTAACGGTACCAAACCATAGATTTTCCTCCCTGTCTATATAGATAGCCGTACCATTGTTTTCAATCCCTGTGAAACCATCATAAATCCCGAAATTCTGTATCCCTCTTATGTTGCCCCCGGTGTCAAGCTGTACCAGGTCTATGCCCCTGCCGGTACCTGCCCAGATATTACCGTCTTTATCTGTCGTAATAGAATAAATATTATCAGATGAAAGGCCATCCTGCATGGTCAGGTAAGTGAATTTCTCTCCATCGTAAATATTGATGCCCCCCAGGTAACTGGCAAACCAATATCTTCCCAGCAAGTCCTCGGTCATATGCAGTATAATCGGATAATTGAGCCCGTCCTCGACCGTATACCACTGGAAGGAACCATTGCTGTACTTCCCGATCCCGTTGTTGGCACAAAACCAGATGTTCCCTTTACTGTCTTTGACGATAGAATTAAGGATATTGCTTTGCAGATCACCTGATTGCCTGTTGTAGGTTGTAGATAGCCCGTTTACGATCTTTGAGACACCATTATTGATCGTACTGAGCCAGATAGTATCGCCATCCACCAGCAGATCAGTATATTGCCCAGGCTCCAGACCATACAATGCGCTTACCTCACGAATGGATCTTTTGTCAAAATGGTAGAGGCCATTGATGGATGCCAGCAGCATTAGGTCTGGTCCTATTTCAACAAATCCCCGTACATTGTTTATGCCTGGATAATCTTCCTTGTCATAGGGCGTAAAGGTCGTACCGTCATATTGAACAATGCCCGTGCCTGCAAGTCCAAACCACATATTGCCGTGACTGTCCTGGTAAAACCTCCGAACCACATTATCATTGATGATATGTTCAAAATCGAAAGAAATAAAACTGTTTTTGCTATACTTGATCAACCCATTTCCATTAGATCCCATCCAGATATTACCTTCATGGTCCTCCATGATGCTCTGGATAAAATCGCTTTGCAAACCGTTGGTCTGCCTGAAATAATGAAATTCCCCATCGGCCGGGCCATGCATGGCCACACCGCTGCCAAAATTAAGGAACCAGGTTCTTTGTTGCTGATCATGATAAATACCAAATGCCCCATTCCACCATGAGTCATCGGGGACTTCAAAGGGTGACAGGGTCCCGTTCATGTACTTATGGAAATAAAAAGACTGTGTATCCCGGTTGATGGATACAAGCCATACAGTTCCCCCCGCATCCTGGTGCCGTGGAAAAATCAAGTGGTTTTCCAGGGCATCAAATTCATTGAGCGGGGATTCCTTCAGCACCTGCTCATCATTGAGTTCATATAAGGAATTATTGGTTGTGATATAATGGCTACCCTGATTTGAATAATAAACATTCAGGATCCTGTTGGAGGCTGTGATTTCAGGGAGATTATCCGACACCGGTGAGAGCTGGTTGTCAGAGACCATCAGGAGGCGCTGGAAGTTTTGTTCATCCTGCGAAACGGCCCATATCCGTCCCAGATTATCCATATAGATCTGTTGATATGTCCTGATACTCGGATGATCGGGCTCGTTCAGGATTGTGAATGCCATGCCATCATATTTAATAATGGCATTCACACTTCCCATCCAGATATTTCCTTCCTGATCTTCACATAAGGAGTATACAATATTATCGGGCATTCCATCCCGGGTAGTAAAAGTTTTAAAACTGCTGCCATTGAATCTGGACAGGCCTCCACCGTTGGTCCCTAGCCAGATGATCCCCCTGCTGTCCTGCATAAGGGCCTGGACCTCCGTCTGTGGGAGACCATCCTCAAGAGAGAAGTTCCTGAATCCATACTGCTGGGTATAGACCAGCGCAGGGATCAGGAACAGAAATGATGCAATTATTCTTCTTCTGATCTTCATCAGGATTTCAGTGAATAGCAAATGTAGGATCTGTCGTTGGAAAATGCAAGCAAATCGGGGCTTAACCCATAGCACCCCTTACTGCTCCCCCGTCCACACTAATGGTCTGACCGGTGATATATGATGACCACGGGGAAAGCAGCCACAGGGCAAGTGAACTAAAATCATCCACACCACCCGTCTTTTTGACAGGTATATTATCAATGATCTTCTCTTTCGCTTCTTCGAATGAAATGCCGTTCACCTCGCTGGATTTCCGGATCACCCTTTCCAGTGCGGGGGTCATGTGCATTCCCGGTGCCATCACATTGGCTGTGATGCCTTTCAGGGCAATCTCATCTGAAAGTGTTTTAACGAAGCCGGTCACGGCCATTCGTAAAGATGTGCTGAGAACCAGGTTTGGAACTGGTTGTTTCACTGAGATGCTTTCTATAAATAGATATCTTCCGTAATTATTTTTCTCGAATAATGGAAGAAATGTTTGTGCCAGATCCACTTTCCAGCGCAGGACCTGTTTGTAGGCCCGGTCCCAGTCCTCCATGTTTGTTTCCAGGAATGCTTTGGCCGGTGGACCACCTGCGTTGACGACGATGCCATCCAGATCCCGTTCCCCGACTGATTCTACCAGGCTGGTCAGGGATTCGGGCTGTGTCATATCTAATGACATGACCTCGATGGCAGGATGTTCATCCTGCAAGGTTTTGAGTTTGTCCATGCCGCGGGCCACAGCAATTACAAATGCCTCTTCCTGGCTTAGCATGGAGGCTATGGCCCTGCCAAAACCGCTGCTGGCACCGGTCACGATGAATAGTTTATTTTTTAAGTGAAGATCCATAATTATTGTTTCAGCTGGGTTTCCAGTTTAAAATGTGACTCCTCTTTAATGGTCATGATCAGCCTGGCAAGGCAAAAAACAAAGATCAGTAAAGCTATGGCCAGAAACATCAGGTATGGTACGGATTCCGTAAAAATATCGCGGTAACTCTGCACATCTTCCCCGAAAATATAGACCGTCAGATAACTGAATGAATTGTTGATTATATGAATGAATATTACCGGGATGAGAGATCTTGTCTTCAGATATATATAACCCAGCAGTAAACCGATGAGGAAAGCCGGTATAAACTGCCAGGGATTCATATGAAAAAGCCCGAATAACATGGCAGACCAGAATATGGCCTTGCCAGGTTTGTACCGGTTCAGAAATCCATCCAGGATGATCCCCCGGAAAAGGCCTTCTTCCAGGATGGGGCCGGTGATCCCAACAGTCAGAAAGGTCCAGATATCCCTGTTGGTCAGCATGGCAAAAATCTTTTCAATGTATTCAGGCATGGGAATGGCAGTTGTAACCGGGTCCAGGATCACATTGATGGACAGGGATAACAGGAGGAGGATTACATACAGGAATGCCGGGATCCTTTTAAAATAAAGCGTTCTCTCTCCTGGTCCGGGGACAGGCTTAAGCCGCCATGCGATCCATATAACCAGGGGCATGCTCAGATTATACCCGATAAAATTAATGATTGATTGATTGCTGATGCCAATTGAGGGAAGAAGGGTTGCAAACAACAAGCCGAGACCAAGGCTGACCGCCACAAAAATTCCGAAGATGCCCCATGCCTGTGGAAGGGAAGGGTACCGGGAACCTGAAAGTTGATTCATAATTCCCAAAAATAGTGATTTGGATTCATTCAACCACTATTTTGTTGTTCCCAGCATTGCCGGTATTGTCCACCTGATCCATAAAGCTCATCATGGTGGCCGGATTCTGATACC
>JAZGGT010000045.1:0-15184 GCA_036480555.1 Bacteroidales bacterium
ATATCAGGGAGTTTTATGTAAGTGTTCTGTTGAACCGGGCAAGTGGGAAGAATATAATTATGTACTCGACCGAAGGAGGAATGGATATAGAGGCAGTCGCTGAAAATACGCCTGAACTGATTTTTACAGAAACCATTGATCCGGCCATCGGCATTCAGGCCTTCCAGGCGAGGAGGGTGGCGTTCAACCTTGGATTGTCCGGAAATGCATTCAAGGAGATGACCCGGTTCGTGCAATCGCTGTACCATGCCTATATCGGTTCTGATGCTTCGATGATCGAGATCAATCCGGTCATGAAAACTTCCGACAATAAAATAATTGCAGCAGACGCTAAGATCAACCTTGATGATAATGCACTTTACAGGCATCCCGGATGCATGGAGATGAGGGATATCACAGAAGAGGATCCATCTGAAGTGGAAGCGGGCAAATACAACCTGAATTTTGTCAAACTGGACGGGAACGTGGGCTGTATGGTCAACGGCGCCGGACTGGCCATGGCCACCATGGATATTATCAAACTTTCCGGAGGAGATCCCGCAAATTTCCTTGATGTAGGGGGCACAGCCAATGCGGAAACCGTGGAAGCCGGATTCAGGATCATTCTCAAAGATCCAAATGTGAAAGCTATCCTGATCAATATATTTGGTGGTATTGTAAGATGCGACAGGGTTGCCCAGGGCGTGGTGGATGCCTATCATTCTATCGGGGATGTGCGGGTGCCTGTAATCGTCAGGCTGCAGGGAACCAATGCAAAGGAAGCGAAAGATCTGATAGATAAATCCGGGCTCAAAGTTTATTCAGCGATCAGCCTTCAGGAGGCGGCCGACCTGGTCAAGGAGGTAGTATAGTGGGACTTACAAGCGGTTAATCACGTAATCCCACCCTTCGGTGTGATCCGTCACAGAATGGTTTATTGGCTGAACCTCCGCAACGGCAAAGAAAGATCATTTCCTTTGTTTCCATCACCTTGCCATCGGAGCACTTTAGTGAAAAGTTCCCGCTGACCTGCAGGGGACCGTTCTTCAGGACCCTGAATTCGGTTTTTTTCTTGCTATTTTCTTCCATGTTAGTCGCAACTGTCTGTAAAATCTTCTATCCTGTGGGAACCGTCACAAAAAGGCATCTCTTCTGAAGCTCCGCAGCGGCAAAAGGATGTCATAAGCATTTGCCTCAGTTCCTGTCCGTTACTTCCGATCAGGGTAAAGTCTCCCTCCACGACATAGGGCCCGTTTTTCATGATCCTGATCTCGGCCGGATGGTTTTCTGCCTCTTTTAACTTGTCAGCCTCGGTTAGCCCTGATTCGGGGGCTTTATCAGAAACTTTACCTTCCTCTTTCCATACATATGTCAGGGCATCTGTCGGACACCTCCTGACAATGTCGATGATCTTCTCGGTCGATGCACCGTCCATATTCACCCAGGGCCTTTCCCTGAGATTGAATACCTCATTGAGTTCCCGGTAGCATGTGGTGGCATGGATGCATTTGGCGGGTTTCCAGTGAACTGTAATTTCCTTGTTTGAATATTTTCTGTCGTTCGGGTCCACGAATACAAATGTATTAACAATCTGTTAATGTATTAATATATAGTTAATCTAACAGACAATAAAAATTAAACTAATCATAACACAGAGGTGATATAAATGAGTTCAATAGACCTTTACTTTGAACCAATTACAAAATAAATGTGATTGGAGATGAATGGAAAAATGGCAAACTGGAACTAACGAATAACATTTTCCAGAATTTAGCTGATGCTGGTGTATCTGTCGCCAATCCTGTACCTTCCAAGGACGTGAGCGGTCCCGATTATACTGATGCTCCCTGGTGGTTTAAGCGTGTAGATTTTAAAGGTGCATTCAGGCCCGGAACACAATGGGCAGGTGGCTGGACACTCACATTTGGCAGTGAGAACCTTGAGACCGGAATTTACTTCTATCAGCTGCGCAACGAAAGCGGAAATAAATTATCGGGAAGGTTCATGGTTCAGTAATGCTGCTCAGAAACGGATACTGGTTGTGGGTAATTGATCCTTAAGGCAGGTAATCTTTTCTGGTGGAATGGCATTCCCCTGCAACCATAATTCCTTTAACTCGACCATGTATGCCAGGTCCTCCGGTATATCGGTCAGATTGTTGAGCTGTTTGTACAGCCTGGTCTGGTTGTTTCTGACTGCATGTTGCAAACACAAAAATGGAAGTAAAAATAACAATGGGAAAATGCCTGGATTTCATGATTGCAAAGTAGTAATAAACCTGCATGAAAAACCCTGGAACCCTCATTACTTAATGCAAACAGGATGCCGTATACAATAAAGATTGTATATTCTGGTTTAAAGAAAAAAATGCCGTATTTTACATTTTATGAGTCCAGGGCAAATATTATTAAAACTGAGTTTTTTTTGCTTATCCATGGTGACCGGACTGGTCACCTATGGCCAGGACAGTGTCCTGTATGATGTGGACAGTATCCTGCATGATGAGGACAGTGTTCTGACTACCCAGGACATATATGTGGCCAGGGCAGTGGTTATTGACGGGGATACTCTGTGGGTGGCTGATCTGGATGAAGTCTATATATTCCCTACAAAGAAATTTAAGAGCCGGCGGGAAAGAAGGAGATATACCAGGTTGATCTACAATATTAAAAAGGCTTACCCCTGGGCCAGGCTGGCCGGGGATATGCTGTCAGAGCTGGAAGTTCATATGCTCTCTCTCGAAACAGAGAAGGAGCAGAAAGACTATATGAAACTGGTAGAAAAGGAATTGCTGAAGGATTACAAGCAGGACCTCAAAAAGTTAACCATCACACAGGGAAGGATCCTTATCAAACTGGTTGACAGGGAAACAGGTGATACTTCCTATGAACTGGTAAGAGAGTTGAGGGGTAAAATCTCTGCAGTTTTCTGGCAGGCCCTCGCCAGGCTGTTTGGATCCAACCTGAAATCAGAATATGATCCCGAAGGAGAGGACAGGTTGATCGAAGAAATTGTCATACTGATTGAAAATGGTCAACTTTGAGTGGGCTTCTCTACACCATCTCAAGAATTGTTTTCACGACATTCCGGGCACCTTCTTCTATTTGCGTAATCCTGGCATCAAGCATATAACACGGTGTTGTCACGATCTTGTGCTGCTGGTCTACCACCACTTCTCCATGAGTGGTTGCCTTATGGGTTGCGCCCATTTCCTCAATGGCCTGAATGGTTCCGGCATCATCACCGATGGTAAGTTCCACATCTCCCAGGATTTTTGCCAGGATGACGGGAGATATACATAATGCGCCCACCGGTTTACCTAGTGAGATCATTTCTTTGATGGCTGCGTCAACATCGCTGTCGACCTGGCAATTACTGCCATCCAGGGCGAATGTTGAAAGGTTTTTTGCGGCCCCGAAACCTCCAGGGAATATGATGGCATCAAATTCTTTAGCGCTGAATTCACTCAGCGCTTTGATCTTTCCCCGTGCTATGCGTGCCGATTCGATCAATACATTGCGGGTTTCATCCATTTCAGTCCCGGTAAGATGATTCACTACATGATGCTGATCGATATCAGGTGCAAAAACTTCATAGACAGCACCATTACTGGCTATGGCAAACATGGTAAGAACTGCCTCGTGGATTTCGGCTCCATCATATACTCCACATCCTGATAGTACAACTGCAATCTTTTTCATAACTTATATCTGTTTTAGATTATTTACCAATTAAAATTATTCATTTTATATGACATCGGATAATGAAGCGGACTTTTATTGCTATTAAGACAGAACCCGGGGAGAATATAAAGGATTGTATTTCTCACAGTAAGACTTGCCTTAAAGGTGAAAGAATAAAATGGATAAGTCCGTTGCAATTGCATTTTACGCTGGCATTCCTTGGTGATACCAGCATTGACCAGATAAATCTCACCGGGCAAATGCTGAGCCGGGTCGTACCGGTTTATGATGCTCCTGTAGTACGATACATGGGATTGGGTTTGTTCAGGAATATCAAGGACCCGAGGGTACTGTGGATTGGTCTGGATATTGACCCCGTAATCCGGAAAATGAAAGCTGAACTTGATATGGAATTGAAGTACCTTGGATTCCGGATAGATAAAAGGGATTTCCGGCCTCACCTGACACTGGCCCGGATCAAATGGATGCAAAATAAGGAGGCCTTGAAGGATCTGCTTCATGCGTACGGGGATTATTACTTCCAGGAAAGCACCATCAGGAAACTGGTCTATTACGAAAGTGTTTTAGGTCGCGAGGGACCAACATACAAGGTGATTAAGAGCGTCGGGTTTAAATATGCCTCCCCCTGAAAAGGGTAAGGACAGTAAAGATCATGATCTGAAAATCCACGAACAGGGACATGTTTTCTATATAGAGGAGGTCGTATTTAAGACGCTTGATCATTTCATCCACATTCATAGCATAGCCATATTTTACCTGTCCCCAGGAAGTGATCCCCGGTTTCACTTTATGCAGGTGAATGTAGTGGGGGGCTCTTTGAACGATCTGGTCAATAAAATACTTTCTTTCGGGCCTTGGTCCGACAAGCGACATCTCACCTTTCAGTACATTCCAGAAATTGGGTATTTCATCCAGTTTCCTCTTTCTCATGAATTTACCGAAATTTGTGATCCTTCTGTCATTTACCCTGCTTAATTCCGGACCGTTCTTTTCAGCGTCCGATTGCATGGATCTGAATTTATAGAGGGTAAATGGCTTTCCAAATCGCCCGATCCTTTCCTGCCTTAGCAGAACAGGGCCTCTCGAGCTGATTTTAACGCCGATGATAAGGAAAAGGATCAGTGGTGAAAGCAGGATCATGGCCAGGCTTGAGAAAAGCACATCGATCAATCGCTTCAGGTTTTCCTGCCAGATGGGTAAAAGTGCTTGTGATATCTGGATGAGGGGTGTACCGAAGATGGTGGTAACTTTCACCTGGCCTGTTACAATATCATGGATGTCGGGCACGGCCTTGATCCTCACATTACATTCACCGAGCGTGTTGATAATATTGCTGATGGCTTCATGTTCTGCCATATCAAGTGCAATGATGACCTCTTCAATATCATATTCCTCAATGATCTGTTTTATGTCTCTAATGGATCCCAGGTGCCTGGTGAGCTCTTCCAGCTTATATCCCCTGGTCGCATCACCGTTGATAAATCCGATTATTCTGCCTCCCAGGAGATGACCCTGCTCAATATCGTGGTATATCTCAACCGCCCGCTCATTGCTGCCGATCATTAATGTGTTGTAACCAATCTTGCCTTGCTGTACCTTTTTTGATATGATTGTGGTTAAGGTGAAACGGGGAATATAGGTAAGTATAAACTGCAGGCTTGCAAGTACAAGAAATGAGGTATAGTAATCCGTATGGGATACAATAACATCATCGAGGATCAAGGCAAAAAATAAAATGATCACACCGGTCAGGACCAGGATGAAAGTTTGGCCCAGTTCCCTGAGCCTGGATTTTACAACTACATCCTTATAGGTGCCGGCCAGGTAATAAATAGTCAGCCAGAAAAGCGGGATGGCTATTAAGCCGGCATAGAATTTAACACCCAGTTCAAAGGGAATTTCATATCCGAATACCTGCGGTTCTACCTGGATTTTGCGATATATATAGAAAATAGCCCAGCTCAGGGAGGCCGAAATGAAATCTAACAGGACATATTGTATTACCAGGCTTTTTTTATTCACGAAAGAGTGGAAGTTGCCAGATAAGCTCTGATTTTGAATGGAACAGAATGATCCGTTCAATATTAACTGTTTTTTTTAAGATTAATTGTCTATTGGCAGGTTTTTTATAACAGGTCTTTCCCCGGGTAGGATAGACTACTCTGCCACGGAATGGATAGGCAGGTTTTCGATCATTTTCCTGGCAAGCATAAAGGACTGATAGTAATTGTGAAAGGGGGCAAGATAGAAACTCTTGTTCAGGATCATATCAATGAAATTCCAGATCTCTTCAGCAACCGGATCCTTGGATTTAATGGGGACAGTAAATGACCTCAACTTATCATTCTCAGGAAGTTTGTCCTTGATAACCAACTTTTGATTAAGGAAATTTAAATTCGCATGGCGATTTTCCTGGTAGATAAGGCAGGCTGATTTATTCTGCTCTGCATATCCATTACAGGTAATATTTGAAATGCAGCCATTATCGAACTCAAGCCTGCCGTGGATAACACCTGGAAAGCCGAACAGGTCCGGGGAAAAAACGGTACTTGTCTTTTTTATCCGGGCAGGATTCAGGTAAAATATGGCATCCAGGCATTGGACAAGGGCACGTATGATCAGGTCGGGCAAATGCTCTGATGGGGTTTCCGATGATATACCTATCTGGTAATCAATAAAGGTAGGATTCTGAATGTAGGGTTCAGCGGCTTTTAACACGGGATGGAAGAGGAAAGATTCCCTGAGCTTGAAAAGGATCTGGGCTTCTTCCGCCAGCTTGAAAAGATACTCAAGCTCCTCATCCTGCCATTGCAGTGGTTTTTCGAGAAGAATATGTTTTGATCCTTTGATGGCATTGATGATATGATTTGAGTTTATCTCATCTGTATGGTCAACAATAATGGCATCACAGCTGTCAAGAAAAGCCTCATAGGATGCAAATACAGGGAATTTAGAATTTTCCGATAGAAGATTGGTATGATCAGGACTGGGGTGATAACTGCCAGAAAATGAACAAGTTGAAAGATCAGAAAGAGTTCTGCTTAAACTCGCGACTGGATCATAATCCCCGATAATTCCAATCTTAAGCATTGAAGATCATGTGTTTCTGCAAACATAAAGCATTTACAAGATTAGATGCTAAATACTTTTCAACTACTAGTCTTTTTTTGTTAAAAAAGTTTCAAATTTGCAGGATGGTGAATATTGATGAATGATACTTACCGGCATAAAGGTTTAAGGAAACAATTGGTAGAAACCATCCGTTCAAAAGGCATCTTTGATGAGAAGGTCCTTGAAGCCATCGGAAAGATCCCCAGGCACCTGTTCATGGACAGCGGTTTTATCACTTTTTCATATAAGGACCAGGCCTTTCCGATAGGGGAGGGCCAGACCATTTCGCAGCCTTATACGGTAGCTTTTCAAACCCAATTGCTTGAAGTCAAACCGAGTGACCGGGTTCTCGAAATTGGCACCGGTTCCGGTTACCAGACAGCAGTGTTGATTGAACTCGGAGCATTTGTATTTACCATTGAAAGACAAAGGAAATTATTCCTGAAGGCTCAGGAAAACCTGGGCTTGCTGGGCTATAAGCCTCACTTTTTTTATGGGGATGGATACCAGGGAAAACCAAGCTATGGTCCATATGACAGTATCCTGGTTACAGCAGGTGCAGAGAATATACCCGCAAAGTTAAAGGGACAGCTGAAGGTGGGAGGCATCATGGTCATTCCGGTCGGGGACAGAAACAGCCAGAGGATGATACGCATTGTCAGGAAAACAGAGACAGATTTCGAAGAGTCCGAGCATGGACTTTTCGCATTTGTGCCCCTGCTGAAAGGGATGGAAGATTAAGATAATCTATTATTTATGATAACAATAAAAAGACTCGAATTCAATCCATTCAGTGAAAATACATACGTCATATCTGATGATACCGGGGAGTGCCTGATAGTGGATCCGGGATGCCAGGAGCCTGAGGAGCAGGATCTTCTCCTGGATTATATTAAGGAGAACCACTTGAAACCTGTAAAAATAGTCAATACACATTGCCACATTGACCATATCCTGGGAACGGCATTTCTTCATGATCAATTTAAGCTTCCTTTCCTGATCCATCCACAGGAGAAGCCGCTTCTTACAGCCAGTATTACACAGGGGGAGTTATTCGGACTGGAAGTACAAACTCCTCCCGAACCCACGGATTATTTGAATGAAGGTGATACGGTCACATTTGGTAACTCGATGTTCGAGGTAATTCATATTCCGGGGCATTCTCCGGGAGGGATTGTCCTGCTTAACAAAGATCAAAGATGTATGTTTACGGGTGATGTATTGTTCCGGGGGAGTATTGGCCGGACCGATTTGCCGGGCGGTGATTATGACAGCCTGGTGAGCAGTATCCGTCAGAAATTGTTAATACTTGATCCGGAGATACGGGTGTACCCGGGACATGGTCCGGATACAACAATAGGGATAGAAAATCAATCAAATCCTTTTTTTCAATAGATGTTATTACCTTTTACAAATAAGTTTTAAATGGATCAGTTTACCTCCCGTCACATTGGTCCCCGAAAAAATGATGCAGCGTTGATGCTCAAAAAGATCGGGGCCAGGACCTTCGAAGAATTAATAGATCAAACCATTCCCTCCTCCATCCGGATGGAAAATCTCCTGGGATTACCGGAAGGGATCAGTGAATATGAATATTTCAACTCACTGAAGGAAATTGCTTCACGGAACAAGGTCTACCGGTCATTCATTGGCCTGGGATATTATAATACCATACTACCTGCTGTAATACAGCGAAATATACTCGAGAATCCAGCCTGGTACACTTCCTACACGCCATACCAGGCAGAGATATCGCAGGGCAGGCTGGAGGCCCTCCTAAATTTCCAGACCATGGTCATGGAGTTGACCGGCATGGAAATCGCCAATGCATCACTGCTCGATGAGCCTACAGCAGCTTCGGAAGCAATGATCATGATGTACAATGCCAGGTCGAGGACAATGGTCAGGGAAGGAGTAGTGAAATTCTTTGCAGATGAAAATACCTTTCCCCAGACCCTGGATTTGCTCACAACACATGCCGAACCCTTGGGGATTGAGCTGGTGTTTGGTTCTTTTGAATCAGTATCACTGGATGAAGGATATTTTGGTGCCCTGGTCCAATACCCTGGAGCTGATGGTCGTATCATTGACTATCAGGAATTTGTTTCTGGTGCCCATGCAAGAAACATACTTGTCGGGGTGGCAGCTGATCTCTTGAGCCTGGCCATCCTGGTCCCACCGGGAGATTGGGGGGCAGATGTAGTGATCGGGTCCACACAGCGTTTTGGCATTCCCATGGGTTATGGGGGGCCCCATGCGGCATATTTTGCCACAAGAGAGAATTTCAAACGGAATATCCCCGGCCGCATCATCGGGGTTTCTGTTGACCGGCATGAAAATCCGGCCCTGCGTATGGCCCTGCAGACACGCGAACAGCATATCAAAAGGGAACGTGCCACATCCAATATCTGTACTGCACAGGCCCTGCTGGCTACCATGGCGGGAATGTACGGGGCTTATCACGGTCCGGATGGACTGAAAAGGATTGCCACAGAGATCCACACTGCTACTTCTCTTCTGGCAGATGGGCTGAAGAAACTGGGATTTATCTTAGATGGTAAGGACTATTTTGATACACTGACCATCAGGCTTCCGGAAGGACTTACAAGCGGAAAAGCCCGGGAGATTGCTCTCGAGTATGAGGTCAATTTTTCTTACCCGGATGCACGCACCCTGAGGATGAGTATGGACGAGACAGTTGATTTAAATGACCTGAACAGGATACTACAGATTTTCGCTTTACTTGCTGAAGAAAAGTTTGTTCCACTCACCGGGATATCTGCTCAAAATAGTATTGATGCCAGGTTCCGTAGGGATGATGATTTCATGGGGCAGGATATTTTTAACCGCTATCATTCTGAAACTGAGTTGATGAGGTACATTAAGAAACTGGAAAGACGGGATTTCTCCCTGGCCCACTCCATGATCTCTCTCGGTTCCTGCACGATGAAGCTGAATGCCGCCATCGAGATGCTCGCCCTCAGCTGGCCTGAGTTTGGCAACCTGCACCCCTACATTCCGATTGATCAGGCCGAAGGTTACCACCAGTTATTTCATGAACTGAAGAGCGACCTGAAAACAATCACCGGATTCGATGAAGTTTCATTGATGCCCAATTCGGGTGCCTCTGGAGAATTTACCGGGCTCATGGTGATCAGGGCCTGGCACAGGAATCGCGGGGAAGCTCACCGGGACGTTGTGCTGATCCCTGCATCGGCACATGGGACCAATCCCGCCAGTGCTGTTATGGCCGGTATGGAGGTTGTGGTTGTGGATTGTGATGAGTACGGGAACATAGACCTGGATTGCCTCAGGCAATCAGCAGAGAACCATAAGGACAGGCTGGCCGCATTTATGATAACCTATCCTTCCACGCATGGTGTTTTCGAAGAAAAGGTGAAGGAAATGATACAGGTGGTGCATGAATTTGGGGGACAGGTATATATGGATGGTGCGAATATGAATGCACAGGTTGGATTGACCAATCCGGCCCTGATCGGTGCTGATGTCTGCCACCTGAACCTGCATAAGACATTTGCCATACCACATGGCGGGGGCGGACCCGGCATGGGGCCAATTGCCGTGGCCAATCACCTGGTGGAATTCCTGCCTACGCATAAGCTCGCTGAAACCGGCGGGATCAATGGAATCCCTGCTGTTTCAGGCGCCCCCTGGGGCAGTGCAAGCATACTTACGATTTCCCATGCTTACATTAAGTTGCTTGGTGGACCTGGACTGACCGAGGCAACCAGGTATGCCATTCTGAATGCCAATTACCTGGCAGCCTCCCTGAAAGATTTTTTTGAAGTTCTTTATACCGGTGAAAATGGATTCGTAGGGCATGAGATGATCCTGGATTGCAGGCCATTCAGACAATTCGGTGAGATAAGTGAGGCTGATGTTGCAAAACGCTTAATGGATTATGGATTCCATGCACCTACTTTGTCCTTTCCGGTCCATGGTACCCTTATGGTCGAACCCACGGAAAGTGAGTCAAAAGAAGAACTGGACAGGTTCATTGAGGCGATGAAGTCCATTTATAATGAAATCATGGAGGTCAGGGATGGTGTTGCCCCGATTGATAATAATGTCCTTAAAAATGCCCCGCATACAGTTGATGAATCCGCCGGGGATAAATGGGAACATCCGTATTCCAGGGAAAAGGCTGCCTTTCCCCTGAGATGGATCAGGGAAAATAAACTCTGGCCTGCCGTTGGCCGCCTGGATGATGTGTATGGGGACAGGAACCTGGTTTGTTCCTGCCTGCCCATTGAAGAATACCGGAACAGGGCAACAGACAAAGAATAGATAATCCCGCGCAGCGCGGGATTAAAGACCAAGTCTGTCGATCAGGTAAAGGAGGCTGGCTATGGCGGCGCTTCCCATCTGTAATTCACGGATATTTACCTGCTCAAAGGTATCGTTTGGGGAATGATGGTAATCGAAATACCTTTGCGGGTCAGGTACAAAGCTGATTAACGGGGTGCCGAACTTTTTCAGGGGTGCAATATCCACTCCGCCGCCACCCGGCTTAAATTCTGTGATCCCATAAGGACTGAAGTATTTTTTGAGTGCAAGCATGTTCTCCAGCCTGGCCCCGGTTGTTCCGATACCAAATCCCCTGGGCAACAGTCCGCCCCTGTCTGACTCGAGTGCCACATAATGATTTTCATTTCTTAACTCAGCCAATGCAGCATATTTCTTTCCACCCCGCTGGGCGATTTCCTCATCCATGAACATGACAGCCCGCACAGTTCTTTTAGGCTTGATGCCAAGGCTTTTATACAAGCGGAGTACTTCCATGGCCTGTATGCAGCCGGCCCCGTCATCATGGGCTCCTTCGCTGTTATCCCAGGCATCCAGGTGCCCTCCTACGGTAATGATCTGCTCGGGGTAATCAGTCCCCCGGATCTCCCCGATCACATTATAAGATCTTACCTCTGGCATGTTTTTACAATTGCTGACCAGGTGCATCTGCAATTCCGGATCTTCCTTCAGCCAGGCACTTAATAGTTCAGCACCCATGGTACTGACTGCAACTGCAGGGATCCGGTCTGCTCCTTCCTTATAATACATGACGCCCGTATGCGGGTGATCATCCAGCGCTGTGGTCAGTGAACGGACGATCGCGGCCACGGCACCATATGGTGCTGCCCGGGATGCTCCCCGTGTCCGCTGGCTGGCTGCGCCTCCATAGGCCCTGAAAGTATTCAGGAGGGACGGGTCCATGGGTTTGTTAAAAAAGACTATTTTACCTTTAATGGCTTTTGTGCCGATCCTTTCGAGATCCTCAATGCCATTCACCTCGATCACCCCTGCTGTCAGTCCCACATCAGTCGTTCCCACAGAGAGTCCAAGTCCCGTGACAGTCAGATCCTCTGATCCGAACATCGCAGAGATGATCCGGCAATGTTCCACCTGACCCCGGACCCATCGCTTCACCATTAACTGTTGCAGGTATACCGAATCAAGGTCCATATCCAGCATCACCTGCCTGGTGAATTCCACGGCTTTTGCTGCCTCCGGTGTGCCGGCTATCCTGCCTTTACAATCCTTGCAGAGGTACCTGAGGTTTTCATAAGCTTCCCTGCTGGTAAGCGCTTCCTTAAAGATGCTGCTGACAACCAGGCTGTCCTTGTCCTGGCCGGATCCGGCAAGGGGAATTATCGTTAGAAATAGAATAATGGCCTTTCTCATAGGTTGAAAAATATTACCAAATGTACCAAATAACTATCTTTATAAGGATAAACAACAGATATCTGAATTATGAAATATGATCGGCGAAGTTTTGTCAGGACCGGGGGACTTTCACTCGCTTTTTCCGGACTGGTCCCAGCATTTATCCAGTCTTGCAGCAGGAAGGGTGCTGAGACCGCTATTTTGGAAGATCTTACAAAAGATGTGCAGCCTTCTGCTGACCAGGATTATCTAGCCAGACAGGAGAAGGTCAGGGGACTGATGGGCAAGAGGAAGATTGATGCCCTGTGGATAGAAGGGGGGATCAATCTGCAATATTTTTTTGATGTCAGCTGGTGGTCGAGCGAACGTGTTTTTGGTGTTGTATTTCCGGTTAATGGAGATCCGGTATGGGTCTCACCTGGTTTCGAGGCTCCCCGGGCAGCAGAGGTGATCCGTTTTGGCGATGATATCCGGACCTGGGAGGAACATGAATCTCCCTATGCTTTACTTAAAGATGTTTTTAAATCACTGGCCACACCTGCAGAGAAGGTAGCCGTTGATCCGAATGTCCGGAATTTTGTAGTTGAAGGGATAAGGAAAGAGGCCAGCCTGGAACTTGTAGATGGATCCGGATTAATTGACCGCTGCCGGGGCATCAAGACCGAAAAAGAACTCTCCTACATGGACCTGGCAAACAGGATCACTAAAAAAGCTTACCAATGGGCGTTTGCACAGGTTGAGCCCGGCATGACTTCTCAGGATCTTCGTACCCTTATCTCAACCGGACATGAAAATCTGGGTGCCACAGGCGGAGGCTGGCCACTGTTTGGGCCCCTTTCAGCCTTCCCACATGGATCCGGGCAGGAATATTACCTCAAGGATGGGGACATTATACTGGTGGACGGGGGATGTACCGTGGAAGGTTACCGTTCAGATGTTACCCGTACCATTGTTTTCGGTGAGCCAAATGATAAGCAGAAGAAAGTTTTCGAAATTGTAAAGGGCGCCCAGGATGCTGCTATGGCAGCTGTTCGTCCCGGTATTCCTGCCGGAGAGATCGACAGGGCTGCAAGAAAAGTTGTTGAAGATGCAGGGTATGGACCCGGTTATTCCTATTTTGTACACCGGCTGGGACATGGGATAGGATTGGATTGGCACGAGTGGCCCTATCTTGTTAAGGACAATCCCCTTCTGCTTGAACCGGGCATGACTATGTCTAACGAACCAGGTATCTATATTTATGATGAATTCGGACTCCGTGTTGAAGATTGTTTTGTCGTGACAGAAGATGGAGGCAAATATCTTGGAGGCATGCTTTGCGAGTCACTTGAAGAACCATTCGGGAAATAATTATATAGTAGACCCTCATCACTGCTGAAAGAATTAGCCGATGAACAACCAGGGTATCTGCAAACTTACCGCAGGGTTCCTCCTGTCGAAACAGGCTTTATCGTAAATGAGAAATCACATGGTTCGGGCAGCACCCGGTATTTGTTCATTACCGAAATAGCTGTGCAGCCCACTCCGCTTACCTTGTGATCCAGATTTAACGTGATCGCATCGGAATCCTGCAGCTGGAAGGCGTAATATGACCGGTCCAGGTTATCCGGATCATATTTCTGTGCACTGAAATTGAACAGCTCTTCTCCGGTAACCAACAGGCCAATCCCTTCATTATTGGTCAATGACATCCAGTGAACATCTGTACGGTTACCATAGTCCTGAGGTATGATATAAGGTACGTAGGCCTCTTCTACCGTGCTTTTAAAAATGCCTGTCCTGGCGCCTGTTTTCCTGTCAGGATAAGTTTCAAAGGGCCCCCGGCCATGCCATTGCATCTCCTGGAAGGATTGAGGAAGCTGCATCTGCAATCCGATTTTTGGCAGCCAGTGGGTCATATGGCCATGGGGTGTCGAACTGACCCTGATATTGATCTGCCCCTCACTCTGAATCAGGTATGTATAATTAACATCAAATCCCGTGCTGTAATTATTAGAAGAAAGGCTCACTGTTGCATTGAGTTCCACCAGATCTTGCAGTTCACGGACCAACTTGAATTCTTCGAGCAGGGGTACAAGTTTATCCAGTCCGATGGAACGCCATCCATTTGCATGGTTCCTGCCCATGCCCGGCTTCCTGTGTCCTATATCAGTTCCCCGGATTCCCCATGCATCCAGTTCATTGGCCAGGGGTGCCCTCCAGACATTGAACCCTGGTCCGCTTTCAATTATTTCAATCCCATGGTAATTCAATGATCGCAATATGCCTGTACCAGTGTCGAAGGTGTAAGTAAAATCTTCACCCTTTATGATGATCTCACTTTCCGTATTTTCAACCGTGAGGGCTGAACCTGGTGGTCGTGGCCCTTGTTGTGCTGGTATGTGCCAGGGAAGTTCAAATTGTTCCCAGGCAACTTCATGCCCTTTTTCCGCCCACCCTGTATTTTCCGGCAGGGTAAACTGTATCAGCAGGTAATATAAGGTCTCCGCTTGCAGGTCCGGTATTTTATAGGGGATCTTTATGGTTTTCTTTTCCCCGGGATCAATATCCAGCTCCAGGGTTCCCTGTTGGAGTATTTGGCCGTCAGCCGTGATGGACCAGTGGGCATCCAGTTCTTTCAGGTTCTTGAAATGATGCCTGTTAAGGATGGAAAGTTCCCCTCTTTCAAGAACATTTGCTTCCACCAGTACGGGCTGGGGTGTTTTTTTAAG
>JAZGGT010000046.1:0-4849 GCA_036480555.1 Bacteroidales bacterium
GCAATTGTGTGATCAAACCCTCAGCCGATGAAGTGCCTATCTTCGGAAAGCGAAACGGGATAAGCGGCATTTCACTTGAGATCGTTGATGGTGGTGTTATGGACGGGATCACCATCTCCAATATCAGCATGGACGGTCCCGAGGTACCCATATTCATCCGCCTCGGCAACCGGGCCAGAAAACATTTTCCCGAAGCAGAGACTCCGGCAGTCGGACAATTATCAAATGTACTGATCTCCCAGGTGATTGCACGGAACACCGGGAAAACCGGATGCGCTATTACAGGCATACCAGGATATCCAGTGAAAAATATAAAACTCTCAAACATGATCCTTGAATTCGCAGGGGGTGTTAAAGATCCTGTTAATCCGGCCGATGTTCCGGAATTGGAGGACCTTTACCCGGAAGCGACCATGTTCGGCGAGCTGCCTGCTTATGCATTTTTTATCCGCCACGCAGAAAATATCAGTTTATCCGATATTACAACTATTACCCTTGATCCTGATATGCGCAAACCTGTTCTTATACAAGATGTCAAGGAAATCACTATAACGAATGCCCCGGGACCATGAGAACATTATACCAGTGATAAAAATTTGTGTTATCGAGTCGCATCATTGTCCAGTAATAATTCCAGGCAGGATATCCAGAAATCATTGTAGTGTTCCCAATACACAAAATTACATCCCCAGTGGGGGGCAGGATCGGACATGTAGGCCATTACCTTCCCCTTTTCACAGGCTCCCGAGGTTAGTAAAGGATCACCAGTTTCCTTTACTTCCAACAGGACGTCAAATCCATCCCGGGGTAGGGTCTGGTTATATCCAAGGATCGGTGGAAAGCCAGAGAAATCTATCTTCGATAAGGGCGATTTTTCAGAGCTGAGATTAACCGTGAAACCTTCGGTATTCTCAACCAGGTCCTCGAAATCGAGGCAGGTAACAGGAAGCACTTCCCTCAGGCCTGTCCTTCCCCAGCCTCCTTTTCCCATTTCCCCGTTAAAGGATAGCCAGCCACCACAAAATATTGCGTGGGTCCCGTTCCGGATGGCTTCAACTGTCAGTCTGACCCTGTCAGGATAGGTTAGAGGTTTCGATCCAAATTTAGCCCTGTCGAAAAAATCAGGGGCCAGCTGGAATATTTTTGCCTCAACATCGCTGAATATCAGCACATCGTATTCTTCCAGGACTTGCTCCCATTCCCCCGGACCAAGCTTGTAGAAGTCCCACGTCGGAACCGAATTAACTTCATGTATGCCGGTGGATTCAAGTGCGTCTTTCAACCATTTGCCATAATTGAAAATATCTAATCCCTTGTGTGCATAGTTGAAAGGAGTCTCTGCGAAAACTGGTCCTGTCAAAACTGCCCAGTCCCCTACGTAATAAATTTTTGCCATAATTATTTTTTTATCAAGGTATAAATGCCAGCAGATAATTCCAAATCATTTTTATCTTTACCTTAACTAGACTGCTCAATTAATGACCTCCGCTGAACGGATTCGCAAAGCCATGAACCTTTCAACCCCTGACAGGGTACCGTTAATGTGCCAGCCATCCTGGGGATTCGTCCTTACCCAGTTACCGGAAGTTAATCCAGTTGATCTCTGGCATAACCAAGAAATGGTCTATACCAGGTCTTTTGCAGATATCAGCACCAGGTTCCACTTTGATGGAGTGCTGGTCCCGGCAGTGGGATTGGCTGCATTGGATGAGGACAGGGTAGTCCGAAAGGATCCATTGTTTCCTGAAGGTCCTGCAGTATATTTTAACAATGGTGATCAATGCATCTATTGCCGGGATGATCTTCCCAGGTACCAATATAAGGATGCTCCGGAGATTACCATCGATGAGCTGGATCCTGATAAGATCCCGGAAACCATAAGCTTTCATACACCATCCAATCATTTAAGGATGTGGATCAATAAGGATTTACCGGGAAGGGTCATTGAAATATCCCAGACTCGCGATTACCTGGATGCTGAGTTGTCCATTCATGGTTCCACCTATGCCCCGGAAGATTATTTAATTGACCGGCTGGGCGTGGAGGGGGCTTTCCTGGCCATGATGACCCATCCGGATAAATGCAGGGAATTACTTTTATGTTACGCCCGGGCCACTGCTCGTCATGTCAGTGAGCAAATCAATGCCGGAGCAGATGCGATTAATTTTTCTGCTCCATGGACAGGGCAAAATTTCATCTCCCTGGATATGTATGAAAATGTCATCGCCCCAGCTCACAAAGTCATTACCGATCTATGTATTGAAAAAGATGTACCTTGCTATTGTCATACCTGTGGTTCCATTGATGACCGTCTGGAGTTGATCATTGATCTGGGTTTCAGTGGACTTGAATGTCTTGATCCGCCACCTCTCGGAAATGTAGAACTTGAGGATGCTGTAAGAAGGATAGGGCACAGGGCTTTTATCAAGGGGAATATTGATCCGGTCAATGTGTTGATGAACGGTACCCCTGCCCAGGTGAGGGAAAATGCCAAAAAGTGTCTGGAAATCGGAATGAAGGCCAGGGGATTCATCCTGAGTACGGCATGTGCCATCGCTCCGGGGACACGGCCTGAAAACCTGGATATATTATATGAAGTTGTTGAACGATACGGTTACTATTAAATAAATAAAAGCCATCAGCGATATTTTATCAGATACCAATTTTACTACACTGGACTGGGTAATTGTTATCATATACCCTATGATCTCCGTTGCCATCGGATTATACGTTAGGAAATTCGTTAAAAACATGCGGGATTTTGTCACCGCCGGCCGTAACCTGGGTCTATGGCTGGGCATTGCTACGATGACAGGGACTGAGATTGGTTTGATAACGGTCATGTACAGTGCTCAGAAAGGTTTTACCGGGGGATTTGCAACCTTTCATATTGCTCTGGCTGCATTGATAGTCACATTTATTGTTGGAATTACCGGATTTATTGTTTACCGGCTGCGGGAAATGAGAGTACTGACCATCCCTGAATTTTATGAAAAGAGATTTGACCGGAAAACAAGGATTCTCGGCGGGATCATGATGGTACTGGGGGGCATTCTTAATATGGGACTTTTCCTTAAGGTTGGTTCAATGTTTCTCGTTGGCATTACCGGCCTTTCATCAGCCAGCTGGGCCCTTCCTGCCGTCATGATTTTCCTCATATCGCTGGTATTGATCTATACTGTTCTCGGGGGAATGATCTCTGTCGTCATTGCCGATTATGTTCAGTTTGTAGTGCTGTCAATCAGTCTTCTGGTTATCACTTATATCACCATAACGAAAGTTGGATGGAATAATATCTTTGACACCATTCAAAATACTATGGGAACAGCCGGGTTTGATCCGACAATTACAGGTGGCGGGTTTGGCTGGGAGTATATCATCTGGATGTTTTTCCTGGGACTTGTCAGCTGTGCCATCTGGCCAACGGCGGTTGCCAGGGCACTGGCTATGGAAAGCCCCGGGATAGTAAAACGGCAGTATATGTTTACCTCGGTGTCTTACCTGATAAGGTTCCTGATCCCATATTTCTGGGGTATTTCGGCCTTTGTCTTCATCACGAAAGATGCTGCCTTCAGCTCACTCTTTTTCCCGGCAGGCTATCCCCCCCCGGATTCCCTGCCAGCTGGAGTAGAAGCGGTTGACAATTTATATGGGATGCCCTTTTTCCTCGGGAAGATTTTACCTGCCGGCCTGATCGGACTGGTTACCGCAGGGATGCTGGCTGCATTCATGTCAACCCACGACAGCTATTTATTGTGTTGGAGTACTTCCCTCACACAGGATGTCGTGGCCCCGATTGCAAAATCTGTAGGCAGGCCTTTGAGTTCAAAGAAGAAAGTTGGCCTGTCAAGGATCTTCATTATTATGATTGGAGGATTTGTGCTTTACTGGGGACTATTCTATCAAGGAAGTGAGGATATATGGGATTACATGGCAGTTACTGGTGCCATATACTTTACAGGAGCATTTGCCCTCCTGCTGGGTGGCCTGTACTGGAAACGGGCCAGTTCGACTGGGGCATTTATGGCCTTGATTGGTGGACTCGGAGCTATCGTGGGACTTACCCCCGTGCAGGATCTTCTGGGTATCGAATATTCCAGTGCCCGTATTGGCCTGATATCAATAATAGGAACCATTGTTTTGATGATCATAGGATCTTTATTATTCCCCGATCGAAAGCATCAAAAAGAACCAAAAACCATACCGAATCATGTCCATTGAGAGCTGGACCATATTCTGGAAAATAGTCTTTATCATCGGGGTTGGCATGTTCGCCATCCTGTCCATTGTTGTTATCATAGGTGGCGCAAAGGATATCCGTACACTCATCCAAAGACTGAAAAAGGAAGACGAAGAACCAGGGCTTTCAGATTCTATCTCGGATGAAGAGTAAACCGTATTGGCTTTCTGCAGCTATTTTTCTATAAAAACTCTCAGGGCTGATGCCCATGAGGTCATCATCATTCCGTTCATGCCAGAGGGCCAGCCTGACAGGATCAATACCAGTTCAGACTCCGTATCGACCTCCTTTTCAAGTGTAAACCTGAAACAATATCCATCATATTCAACGGATTCAAGTTTGACTGGGATTGACATATTTTCAGTTTGAAGAACAGGTTTGCTCTTGATCACCTGCTTGCTGTCCATGGGCATACTGAACCACATTGTCAGCCTTTTATCAGCAATTTTATATCTCGTAATCCTTGGATGTTCCTTGAATGGAATTTCAGCCTTGGGTACAGAAAACTTAAAAGCGGGCCCCATTACCAGTTTGTTCCCATCATAGGCTCCTATATCAGGTGCCGACCCTTCATAATCGGTCAACAGATCCTCATATAGTTGTCCACTT
>JAZGGT010000047.1:0-2255 GCA_036480555.1 Bacteroidales bacterium
TGTCGAAGGCTTTGTGATTATCTGTAATTGAATCCCCTATCCCGCCAAAATCTGAGACCAGTACCTGACGATCGGGGAATTCCGGCGGGACTATCCTGTCGAGTATCCCGGGAAGTTCATCCCAGGCTTTTCTTTCAAGCTTTTTGGCTTGCTTATAGGTAAATGATTCAGGATGATCGGACTGACATAACTGAAAAAGGAAACCAAGAGAAAGGATTATTAGCCTGTAGAATATGTGTCGTCTCATTGATTAATGAACTGAGAGTGCGCTAGAGTTTTCTGATCTTAAGATTCTTGAACCAGACGTCATCACCATGATCCTGTAGTCCTATGTAACCCTTGCGTGGTACATCATACCAATCTTCCCTGATCTTCGGGAATTTACTGCCTGATACCAATTCCTTCCACTCTTCTATCCATAATTCGAAACTCAGGACCTCTTCCCCGTTCATAATATGTTTCACATGCCCATCCTTTATAATGACCTCCACACTGTTCCATTTACCTGCCGGATTGGCATTCTGGGGAACTGCCGGGATCAGATCATACAGGGCCCCTGACAATCGGTTCCCATTCTTTCCTTTTTTCCCATCCGGATGGCGCTCGTTGTCCAGGATCTGTAATTCAGGTGCAGTTTCAACAATGGATGGGTAACCTTCCTCTGCACCCAGGTAAAATATCCCTGAATTGCCGCCTTCGGAGATTTTCCAATCCACTTTTAAATGGAAATTGCTGAATTGCCAGGCGTACATAATGAGCCCTTTTTGTCCGGGTTCGGCTTCTTCATTTTTCATTGCCCTGCAAAACAATGTCCCTTCCGATGCAGACCACACACCTGGGGCATCTGGACTTTTAAAACCTCGCCAATCTTTGGTGTTTTTGCCGTTAAACATCAGTATCCATCCCTCTTTTTTCTCAGCTTTGCTAAGCTTGTTATCTTTACTCTGTTGTGCCTGAGTTTCAACTGACCATCCTGTATTCAGAAAAAATGCTAATAGTAAAAGTTTCAATAATGTTTTCATCTCGATTAATTTGGATTCGTTAATAGATTCATTGTACTGCAATGTCGATGAGTTTGCGTTTAGCTAAGTAACAAAAAAAAGAAGCAGTTCCAAACTTACTTCTAAATCCATACCTTAGAGGTATACATTACTTGTATTGTCTCTACCAGGAAAATTTTAATTATCTTGTCTTGTTGCTGGAGAACTTTTCAAGCTTAATCTTATGAAGGCAGGTCTTTTTATTCCATGTTATATTGATCAGTTCTATCCACAGGTTGGGATCGATACCTTACTATTGCTGGAAAAGCTCGGAGTGGAAATAGAATCTCCCTCAAATCAGACCTGTTGCGGGCAACCCCTGGCCAACTCAGGTATGGAGAAGGAGACCACCAAGATCTGCAGTCATTTTATACAGTTGTTCAGCTCCTATGATGTAATTGTCAGTCCATCCGGCAGCTGCGTCCTGCACATTAAGGAGCATGTACCTGAATCATTGCATGATGAGGCATATTTTCATGTAAGGGACCATATCTATGAATTGACGGAATTCCTGACAGATGTACTGAAGATTGAGGGATTGGATGGACATTTCCCTCATCGGGTGGGACTGCATCAAAGCTGCCATGGATTGCGCGGATTAAGGAACGGAAAGTCAAGCGAGCTGGCAGGAGATGCTTCCAGCAAGGCCCGGGGTCTACTCTCCTCCTTGAAGGATATTCACCTGGTTGACCTGGATCGTACAGATGAATGTTGTGGTTTTGGAGGGACATTCAGCGTTTTTGAAGAGGCTGTATCTGCCCAGATGGGAAAGGATCGCATTCATGACCATGTGAAAAATGGGGCGGAGATCATTACTGCCATAGATATGTCATGTTTGATGCACATGGAAGGACTGATCAAAAGAAACCATCAACCGCTCAGGGTAATGCATATTGCTGAAATATTAAACACAGCCATATCATGAAACATGCCCGGGCTGCAAAAAAATTTCTGAGTAATGGTCCACGTACCGAGTGGCATAACCAGGCACTCTGGTATGTACGCCAGAAAAGGGATCTCCAGAAGGATGAGATTCCTGATTGGGAGGATCTTCGTGAGCAGGCATCTGCCATTAAGGAGCATACCCTCTCCAACCTGGATCATTACCTGGAGGAATTTGAAACCAAAGCGCTGAAAAACGGGATCCGCGTTCATTGGGCAGTAAATGCACAGGAACATAATAATATTGTGTTGGAGATCCTTCAGCAAGCTAAT
>JAZGGT010000048.1:0-3603 GCA_036480555.1 Bacteroidales bacterium
GCTCCACAAGTATAATGGTAATTCGAGGTTTAATGAAACAATTGATCTTGGCAACCAGGCAAGTGGAGCCTACTTCATGAGGATAAACGGTCTGCCCGTCAAGGCCAAGCTAATGATAGAGTAGAAACACTTACATGATGATGGAAAGGCTCCCGCTTCGGGGGCCTTTCTTGTTTGGATCTCATATGAAGCATTTGGTGATTTTTCACTAAGTTTACATTTCTATAAATGCTATCCTATGAAAGTCCTCATACTTGGTTCAGGAGGGCGTGAACATGCCATCGCCTGGAAGATCTCGCAAAGCCCCCTGTTAACATCATTATTCACGGCTCCCGGTAATGCCGGGACAGCCCAGTTAGGCACAAATGTGGAACTGTCAGTAACTGACTTCACGGCCATCAGGGACTTTGTGCTCGGGAATGGTATTGAGATGGTGATCGTCGGGCCAGAGGTTCCTCTTGTGGCAGGGATATATGATTACTTTACAGCTGATCCGAAGCTTAAGAAGATCCCCCTGATAGGTCCTTCCAAACTGGGAGCATCCCTCGAAGGTAGTAAGAAGTTTGCCAATGAATTCATGGTCCGGCACGAAATCCCCACTGCCAGGTATATAAATGTAACATTGGATACCTATCAGGAAGGTGTTGAATATCTCAAAACATTGGAACCCCCGTATGTACTTAAGGCAGATGGACTGGCTGCGGGGAAGGGAGTCCTGATACTTGACAGCCTGAAGGAGGCTGAACAGGAACTTAAAGAAATGCTCGAAGGGAAGTTCGGGGAGGCCGGCAACAATGTGGTTATCGAAGAGTTCCTTCCCGGCATCGAAGTATCAATCTTCGTACTGACTGACGGGGTATCTTATTTGATCTTTCCTGAAGCCAAGGATTATAAGCGAATTGGAGAAGGTGACACCGGGCTTAATACAGGGGGTATGGGAGCCATTTCACCTGTGCCCTTCGCGGACAAGATTTTCTTAAGGAAGGTTGAGGACAAGATCGTTAAACCAACGGTAGAAGGCCTCAACAAGGAAAATATAGATTACAAGGGTTTCATCTACATAGGGTTGATGAATGTTCTTGGAAATCCTTACGTGGTTGAATATAATGTTCGTATGGGTGATCCGGAGGGAGAAGTGGTCCTGCCCCGGATCAGCAGTGACCTGCTGGACCTTTTTGTGGCTGTTTCCCGGAAGAAACTGAAGAAGAAGACCCTGGAAACAGATACCAGGACGGTAAGCACTGTGATGCTTGTTTCCGATGGTTATCCCGGTGCCTATGAAAAAGGGAAGGAAATAACAGGATTGGATGATCCGGGCAAATCTGTCATATTTCATGCCGGGACCAAACTGACTGACGGCAGGGTAGTAACCAACGGGGGAAGGGTTTTGTCGGTAACATCTTTTGGGGATGATATGACCGAGGCCCTGGCCAGGACATATGTAACTGCTGATAGGATCAAGTTTGAGGGCAAATACTACCGGAGAGATATCGGTTTTGACCTTTAGTTCAAAAATGCTTCACTGAATGTTCCTGAAATTCTTAAAAGTTGGCCGTCCAGTTCAGTTCATGCTTCTACTGCTCTTCGCTGTGTTGTTCTGGTTGAAGTACTTTATCCTTCCTCAGCCGGTCCAGATGAGTTTCGAAGAGTCACCCATGCCACTTTTTCAATTAGTCAGCAGGCTGCTCGGGGGACAGGAATTCTTGTCCAAAACCATAGCGTTGTCACTTTTAGTAATCAATGCCCTGCTGCTTTCCAGGCTGAATATGAAATTCATTGTGCTCAAAAGCCGGACCTACCTGCCGTCTTTCATTTTTTTGCTTATTGTAAGCAGCTATTTGCCCCTGCAACGCCTGAATCCAGTTGTCTTTGCCAGTATTTTTATGCTGTTTGCCATAGAGGCCATTCTGGGAACCTTTAAAAAGGAAGGATTGGCCTATGAATACTTTCTGGCATCATTCCTGGTCTCCACGGGCAGTCTGTTTTATGCCAGGGGAGCATACCTCATGCTGATCATCTGGATAGGCCTGTCGCTTTTTAGAAATATCCGTTGGAGGGAATGGATGTTCACCGTCATTGGTTTCCTGCTGCCTTACATTTTCCTGTTTTCCTTGTATTATCTGGCCGGGCAGGAATTATTACCCAGGTGGCAGGGGATGATCATGAATTTTCTTCCTGATCATGATTTCAA
Source organism: Bacteroidales bacterium (assembly GCA_036480555.1). Lineage (GTDB taxonomy): Bacteria > Bacteroidota > Bacteroidia > Bacteroidales > SM23-62 > SM23-62. Next base: position 2,192 of record JAZGGT010000048.1, read on the forward strand.
CTATTTTAACAAATATTATATCCTGTTCTATGCTTTTTTAGCATTCCTGATCCTGCTGGCAAGCCGGAAGATGATCAGCAACTACCAGGGCTTAAAAATCTACGTGCGGAAATTCTACAAGCTGAATTTCTGGATCTTTGCTGTTATGCTGATCGTATACTTCAGCCTCTACAGCCGGTCTGTTGAACTGGTCTATTTCAGTGGATTCGCGATTGCCTATCTTCTTTCCTATTACTTTTTCAATCTACGATCTAAGCTTACCGGAGAGATACTATTCGGACTTTTGTTTGCTGGTTATGTGATGCTGCTCATCACTTCATAACATATGACAGAATACCAACTGCTTCACCAGACTTTCCGTCGATGAATGAGATAAAAACATGGTAGATTCCTGTTTTCTGGCACAGGAAATTGAATGGATTGAATTCCTCCTGTGTGTCTGCATCATAAGAGCTGAAAATCAGTCGGTTACTGTCGTAAAGCCTGATAATGGCTTTCCCTTCAGATTGTTCGGTCGTACAGACGTTAAAGCGATAGACATTGTTCTTACTTAAGACAAGCGGATAGCGGGCTACAGGATGCTTTGAACCGGATTTTGCCTCTCCCAGTTTAACAATAAAGTCTTTTAAATAGGTCGCATCTTTACCGGCATCGTTGGCACATTGTTCCACAAGGTCAGCGGCGGACTGAGCCTGAATGTTGCCGCTAAGAACAAATAAAAATCCGAGAAATATTAACGTAAGGATCCGTATCATATTAATAGGCAATTAACTTGTTTCTTACTTCTTCTGTCTTAATAATGATCTGCTGCAGCTGTTCATCAGTAATCTGGACATTGCTTTTCTCGTTTTGTACGATCATCACCATCCCATCCTTTTCGACAGTCTCAGGTTCTCCCATTTCATAAGTGATCTCCACCTGGTCAAATACTACTTTAATCTCATTCATCTGAGCAAGCAGGTCGGAAATTTGTTGCTGGCTCTTGTAGGGATTCAGTATAAGAAATAGATTATTCAGGTTTAGCTTTTGTTCTCCAATCCTTTCACTGAGTGCCGGGTTGGATGTCTCGTTGGCTACCTGGGTTGCAAGATACATACCTTCAATCCAGACACCTGTGATCATCAGGGCACTCAGATGTCCCCTGTCATTTTCCCTGAGGTATGAATCAATATTATTGAAACTGTATAATGAGATATACATCAGGGAATCAATATTCTCCCTGCTGGTAGCGAGCCGCTTCAGGGTAACAAAATCGAAGAACTGACCCACCCTTATTCCATCTGCAAGTTTATTAATGGCTGTCAGGTAATCGACGATCTGGGTATTCTTGTTGTAAATATTAAGATAGCCAAGATCAGCCCCGAAAACCCCCAGGATGTAAGCCATCTGGAAACTGGTATTGTACCGGTCAA
>JAZGGT010000049.1:0-19008 GCA_036480555.1 Bacteroidales bacterium
CCCCTTCTTGTTCAGGAACTCCACGATGGTGGAAATCCCGACATTAAATTCACGCGCAATCTTACTTAATCTTGTCCCTTTACCTGCCATACGCTATTTAATAATCTGCTAATATAAAACTATTCACATGAATTATTCAAATTCTGCCTTCAGAACTTTAACAACCTCCTGGATGGTTTCTTCCTCAAGATCAGTCCTTTTAACAAGATCTTCTGTGCTTAGATCCAGTACGCTTTTGGCTGTATCACAACCGATGGATTTGAGCTCATCAATGATCCATCCTTCAATTTCATCAGCAAACTCCTCCAGGTTGACATCTTCTTCATCATCATGGACACCTTCCCGGTAAACATCTATCTCGTAGCCTGTTAACTGACTTGCAAGGCGAATATTCAGTCCCCCTTTTCCAATGGCCAGTGAAACCTCATTCGGCATGAGGTAAACCTCTGCATCCTTTTTTTCTTCACTGATCTTGATACTGCTGATCTTGGCCGGACTCAGAGAACGTTGTATAAATAACTGGATATTCGTCGTAAAGTTAATTACGTCTATATTTTCGTTCTTCAATTCCCTGACAATTCCATGGATCCGGGATCCCTTCATACCTACACAGGCACCAACAGGGTCAATTCTCTCATCATATGATTCCACGGCTACCTTGGCCCGTTCACCGGGTACCCTGACGATTTTTTTAATGGTGATCAGTCCATCGAATATCTCAGGTACTTCCAGCTCGAAGAGTCGCTCCAGGAATATGGGTGAAGTCCGGGAAAGAATGATCAGCGGATTGTTGTTTTTCATTTCCACCTTGATAACCACTGCCCTGATGGTATCTCCCTTCCTGAAATAATCTGAGGGGATCTGTTCAGATTTGGGAAGGATCAGTTCATTACCTTCATCATCCAGTACCAGTATCTCCCGCTTCCATACCTGGTATATCTCGCCTGTTACGATTTCTCCTATCCTTTCCTTGTATTTTCCATAGAGATTGTTCTTTTCAAGATCCAGTATCCGTGATGTCAGGTTCTGCCTCAGTGAAAGAATAGCCCTTCGACCAAAATCACCCAGCTTTACCTCATCTGTTACTTCTTCCCCGGCTTCAAAATCCTCATCAATCTTCTTGGCTTCTGACAGGGTAATCTGAAGGTTTGGATCTTCCAGGTTTTCGTCCTCCACTACTTCCCGGTTTCTCCAGATCTCAAAATCACCTTTATCAATATTGATGATAACGTCAAAATTTTCATCCGTTTCGAATCTCTTCACCAGTAGTCCCCTGAAAACATCCTCAAGTACCGTCATCATGGTAGCCCGGTCGATATTCTTCAACTCCTTAAACTCTGAAAAAGTATCAATCAAATTAAGCGTTTCCATCTTGCTATTGTATTTATTTATTTTAATTCCTTAAAACTGAATGCTGACCCTGCCCGACTTGATCTCTGCAAAGGACAGCTCAAGAAGCTCCGGATCTTTTGGCTGGCCTTTCCTGCCCCTGGTCATTTCAAGTACAATGCCGTTTTCGCCTGTTTTTTTCAGGACTCCCTCCAATTTTTCACCATCCGTCTTCACCAGATTGATCCTTTTGCCAACATTTTTCTGATACTGTTCAATTACCCTGAAAGGTGAATCAAGTCCGGGTGAGGAAACCTCCAGTGCGAAGTCCTCCCTGTCCCTGTCCAGTTTTTCTTCCAGTTCCCTGCTGACCCGGGCACAATCATCAATGCTGATCCCTTCAGAAGTGTCGATATGAACAATGATCTTATTGTTATTATCAACTTTTACACCGACCAGGAAAATATCCTTTCCGGCTAAAATCCCTTCCAGATGATGCTCAATGCTGTTTTGATCCGCCATGCTATTTCAATAAAATAGGGGACTCCCGTCCCCTATTGCAAATGTCATATCCGGCCGCAAAAATATAAAAAATCGGCAACATTACAAAAAATAATGCCAGAAGCCGGCTCCAGCCTGTGCAATACAATTTAAATGACTAAATTTCGTTTTCTATTATTTGCCAGTGGGCCGAGTTAATACCAACAAAAAAAAGATCATCAATGATCCGGTATACGGATTTATCAAGATCTCCTTTGAGGGTCTTTTTGAACTCATTGAACATCCTTATTTTCAGCGACTCAGAAGGATAAAACAACTGGGATTGACTTACTTTGTCTACCCGGGTGCCACACATACCAGGTTCCAGCACGCCCTGGGATCGCTGCACCTGATGGGCATGGCCATCCAGGAACTTCGTTCCAAAGGAGTGGAAATTCCCCTGGAGGAGGAAGAAGCTGCCCTCTCTGCAATTTTGTTACACGATATTGGCCATGGGCCCTTTTCCCATGCCCTGGAAGAAAGTATTGTTCCGGGCATTCATCATGAAGCATTATCTCTTTTGTTCATGCATGCCCTGAATAAGGAATTCAAGGGCCGTCTTGACATGGCCATTCAGATCTTTACCGGTCAGTATCCCAAACAATTCCTCCATCAACTGATCACCGGCCAGTTGGATATGGACCGGCTTGATTACCTGAAGCGAGACAGTTTCTTTACCGGGGTCACAGAAGGTGTGATAGGATCAGACCGCATTGTGAGAATGCTGAATGTAGTGAATGATCAGTTGGTGGTAGACCATAAGGGCATTTATTCCATCGAGAAGTTCCTGATCGCGAGGAGATTGATGTATTGGCAGGTATACCTGCACAAAGCTGTCCTTTCTTCTGAGTTACTCCTGCTCAAAATACTGCAGAGAGCCAGGGAGCTGGCTGGACAGGGTGTGGAATTATTCTGTACACCTTCCTTCAGCCATTTCCTGTACCGGCCGGTCTCAAGGAAAGATTTCTTTGGAGATGAAAAACCGGGAAGACATCCTGTCCTCTCTGAAACCGTCATCAGGAACCTGGAAATGTTTGCGGGACTGGATGACAATGATATCATAGCCTCGGCCAAGGTATGGACGGATCACCCGGACCGGGTGTTGTCTACGCTCTGTAAAAAACTCAAGAACAGGGATCTGTCCCGGATCGAGATCAGGACGGAACCATTCCCCGATGAGTACATCAATGACATCAGGCAAAGAGTCAGGCAGATATACCGTTTACAGAATGAGGATATCGACTACCTTGTGCATGCAGACACCATCAGCAATTATGCCTATAGTTCGAAAGATGAGCAAATCCAGATCCTGTACAATGACGGTGTGTTAGTAGATATAACTGCAGCCTCTGATATGCTGGACATTGCAGTGCTGTCAAAAACCGTAAGAAAATATTTTTTGTATTATCCTAAAGATGCTTTGGTGTAGTGTTTAATTATTTACTTTTGTGACCAAATTTTATTCTTCATGGAATTTACTGCTGAACAGATTGCCGGATTCCTTAACGGTAAGGTCGATGGAGACCCGGCTGCCAGGATTAACGATGTCTCAAAAATCGAAGAAGGAAAACCCGGAACCCTGGCCTTCCTGGCCAATCCAAAATATGAGAAATATATTTATGATACAGAGGCGACTATTGTCCTGATCAACAATGATCTTGCATTGGAGAAAGAGGTAAAAGCAACATTGATCAGGGTAAATGATGCCTATGAAGCATTTGCCAGCCTGCTAGATCTTTATGAACAGTCCAAGCCAAGGAAAACGGGGGTCAGTCCAAATGCAAGCATAGCAGGATCGGCCACATGCGGTGAAAACCTTTATGCCGGTGATTTTGTCTACATCGGAGATGATGCGAACATAGGGGACAATGTGAGACTGCATCCACAGGTTTTCATCGGTGACAATGTTAGCATAGGTGATAATACAATACTCTATCCGGGAGTCAAGGTTTTGGATGATTGCAAGGTAGGGAAGAACTGCATCATCCATGCCGGTACAGTGATCGGTTCAGATGGATTTGGTTTTGCACTTGAGCAGAACAGTACCTCCAGGCGAAAAGTGCCACAGGTAGGAAATGTGGTCATAGAAAATGATGTGGAAATCGGTTCCAACGTAAGCATTGACAGGGCTACCATGGGTTCAACAAGAATCGGGAACGGGGTGAAGATGGATAACCTGATCCAGATCGCCCATAATGTAGAGATTGGTGATAACAGTGTGGTTATTGCACAGGCGGGTGTGGCCGGGTCCACGAAAATTGGCAAGAATGTTATCCTGGCCGCCCAGGCAGGCCTGGTAGGACACATCACCATTGGAGACGGGGCGATCATTGGAGCACAGTCAGGAGTGAACCGCAGCTTGAAGGAAAAAGACATTGTACTTGGATCTCCCGCATTTGATATCAGGGGATCCAGGAAATCTCTGGCCATATTCAAAAACCTGCCGGATTTGCGCAAGAGGCTGATACAACTGGAGAAGGATATTAAGGAATTAAAAGAATCAAAATAATCCTGATTGTGCAGACAGGCGTAAAGAATAGATTTGCTGAATTTTTGTATATTGCGGCGTTCAAATTCTATCTGTAACTGAATGGAATATGTCTGGAAATCAGAAAACTATTAAGAAACCTGTCAGTTTTAGCGGGAGGGGTCTGCATACCGGTGTGGATGTAAAATTGACCCTGGCACCCGCTCCTGCAAACCATGGTTACCAGATTATCCGGACCGACCTGAATGACCGGCCTGTAATAAGGGCCCTGGCAGAAAATGTTGTTGAGACTAGCAGGGGCACTACACTTGAGGAAAATGGCGCTAAGGTCGCCACCATTGAACATGTGATGGCCGCCTGTGTTGGATCTGGACTGGACAATGTAAGTATTGAAATGAACGGGCCTGAGGCTCCCATTCTCGATGGAAGTTCAAAACTATATGTTGAAGGGATTGTTAAGGCTGGATTCAAAGACCAGGAGATACCCAGGAATACTTATCAGATCACCGAAAAGATAGAATACCGGGACGATGAACATGGGATAGAGATCGTTGCTTTCCCTGATGCTAAATTCAGCGTTGACGTAAAAATTGACTATAATTCAAAAGTGCTTGGTTTCCAGTATGCTAACCTTGACAAAATCAGTGATTTCAACAATGAGATTGCCCCTGCCAGAACATTTGTATTCCTTCATGAGCTGGAATTTCTGGCAAAAAACAACCTTATCAAGGGAGGAGACCTGGATAATGCCATCGTGATCATTGACCGGAAGGTTACGCAGGAAGAGCTGGACCACCTGGCAGAATTATTCAACAAGCCCAAGGTAAAAGTACAGCCCGAGGGGGTGCTGAACAACATAGATCTTAACTTCAGTAACGAACCGGCTCGTCATAAGCTGCTTGATATTATGGGAGACCTGGCACTGGTAGGACAACCCATCCAGGGCAGGATCATTGCCACCCGTCCGGGACATTATGCAAACAATCAGTTTGCACGCCTGATCAGGAACAAAATAAAGAAGGATAAGCTGAAAAAAAAAGCCCCGGTCTATGATATGACCAAGGCGGTGATGGATGTGAACGACATCATGAAATTATTACCACACCGCTATCCCTTCCTGCTGGTAGACAGGGTACTTCACCGAGACAGCAAAACAGTCGTCGGGATTAAAAATGTATCTTATAATGAACCATTCTTCCAGGGACATTTCCCGCAGGAACCGGTAATGCCGGGGGTTCTGCAGGTCGAAGCAATGGCTCAGGTGGGCGGTATCCTGGTATTGAATACCGTCCCGGATCCGGAACATTATGCTACGTATTTTCTAAAAATTGACAATGTGAAATTCAGGGGGAAGGTTGTCCCTGGAGATACACTGATTATCAAGGCAGATCTGCTCGAACCCATTCGCAGGGGCATTGCACATATGTTTGGACAGGTATTTGTGGGAGATAATCTGGTTTCAGAGGGAGAACTCATGGCCCAGATCGTTAAAGAATATGAATAAACTGAACCAAGTCCTGGCCAACATTCATCCTGAAGCAAGGATTGCTGATAATGTTAAAGTAGAACCATTTGCTACAATCGGCAAAGATGTTGAGATCGGGGAAGGTTCCTGGATCGGTCCGAATACCGTAATCATGGATGGTGCCAGGATAGGCAAGCATTGTTCCATCTTCCCGGGAAGCGTTATCTCAGCCAACCCCCAGGACATGAAGTACGAAGGGGAATATACAACGGTTGAGATCGGTGATAATACAATCATCCGGGAATGCGTCACCGTTAACAAAGGTACGAAGACCCGGGGCAGAACCATTATTGGTAACAATTGCCTCCTTATGGCTTATGTCCATGTAGCCCATGACTGTGAACTTGGAGACCAGGTTATCCTGGTGAACAATGTTACCCTTGGAGGAGAAGTTGAAGTCGATGACTGGGCAATTGTCAGTGCGTCCTGCCTGGTCCACCAATATGTCCAGATCGGGAAGCATGTCATGATCCAGGGTGGGTCTAAAGTCGGCAAGGATGTACCCCCCTATATTACTGCAGGTAGGGATCCTTTTTCTTACGAGGGACTGAATTCCATAGGAATGAAACGAAGGAAATTTTCCGATGAGAAGATCCAGGAGATCCAGGAGGTCTACCGTATCCTCTTCCACGGAGGTTACAATAATACCCAGGCCAGGGAATATATTGAACAGCATTTTCAGCCTTCAGATGAACGTGATGAGATCCTCGGATTTATGCAGAAATCAAAAAGGGGACTGATCAAAGGACTAAATGCCTGAGGCTGATTGTTCTTCACCAAATGAATTCCATCCCTGGGCCTGCAGTTCTATTTCATCTCCCTCTGCCGTAACAAACTTCATCCCGGCTTCTTTTTCAGTAATATGGCCAATCACGGATATGTCCTTGATTTTCCTCATCTCATCATGCTGATTGAGTGGGATGGTAAACAATAATTCATAATCTTCACCACCATTCAGGGCAGCGATAAATGGTTCGATATTCATCTCCCTGGCCGCACGTCCTGTTTCATCGGCCATAGGGATCCTGTCCTGGAATATCCTGCAACCCAGACCGGATTGTTTGCAAATATGAATCAGGTCCGATGAAAGTCCATCTGACAGATCTATCATGGCGCCTGGAACGATTTGATGATCATGCAATGACTCGACAATATCCTTACGGGCCTCAGGTTTCAGTTGCCGGCCAAGGATATAATCATATCCGGACAGGTCAGGCTGCATGCCCTCACCAGATTCGTTGAATACCTTCCTTTCCCTTTCCAGTAATTGTAATCCCATGTAAGCTGCGCCCAGGTCACCGGATACACAAATCAGGTCATTTACCCTGGCTGTGTTACGGTATGCCAGTCTCCCCTTTTCTACCTCACCCATGGCAACCACACTGATAGTGAGCCCGGTTAACGAGGTGGTCGTGTCTCCACCCACCAGGTCCACCTTGTATTTCTCACATGCCATCCTGATCCCTTCATACAATTGTTCAACAGCCTCCACACTGAACTTTGCAGAGAGTGCCAGTGATACCAGGACCTGCCTGGGATGCCCGTTCATTGCATATACATCAGACAGGTTTACTATGACAGATTTGTATCCCAGGTGCTTTAAAGGTGTGTAAACCAGGTTGAAATGTATACCTTCCACGAGCAGGTCGGTCGTGATTAGCATTTTCTTTCCCTTGTAATCCACAACGGCAGCATCATCCCCCACGCCTTTCACTGTGCTCGGGTGATGTATCTTAAAGTCCTTTGTCAGATGATCAATCAGACCAAACTCACCTAGTTTGGACAGCGGAGTTATTTTCTTCCTATCAGTCATGGGGAATACCGGTATTGATAGCTTTCGAAATCGTCGCAAAATTCACCAAAATTTAATACTTTTACTTATCTTTGTCCTTATTTGGAATAAATCTAAATAAAGATAATGCAGGGTGATTTACACTGAACAGGAGGGATGATATGGAAAACAATCACGATGAGGTCATCAGGGAGGTAACCCAGAATGAATACAAGTATGGTTTCTATACTGACATAGAGACCGATACACTTCCGAAAGGACTGAATGAGGACACTGTCAGGATGATCTCTGCCAAAAAGGATGAGCCCGGGTGGTTACTGGAATGGAGGCTGAAGGCTTTTCAGCATTGGAAGAAGATGAAGATGCCTGAATGGGCGCATTTGATCATTCCGAAGATTGATTACCAGGATATTATCTATTATGCGGCTCCCAAACGACAGGCCAGCCTGGAGAGCATAGATGAGGTTGACCCGGAACTCAGGAAAACATTCGACAAGCTGGGTATTCCCCTGGACGAACAAAAGCGCCTGACGGGGGTAGCTGTTGATGCCGTGATGGATTCGGTCTCTGTCAAGACCACATTCAGTGAAACCCTGGCTGAATTCGGGATCATTTTCTGTTCTTTCAGCGAAGCAGTGAAGAAGCATCCCGACCTGGTGAAAAAATACCTCGGTTCGGTAGTCCCCTATACAGACAATTACTTTGCTGCACTGAATTCTGCGGTTTTCTCAGATGGTTCATTCTGTTACATCCCTAAGGGGGTCCGTTGTCCCATGGAGCTTTCCACATACTTCAGGATCAATGCCGCCAACACGGGCCAGTTTGAAAGGACGCTGCTGGTGGCAGATGATGAGGCCTATGTAAGTTACCTGGAAGGATGTACTGCCCCCAGGCGTGACGAAAACCAGCTGCATGCAGCAGTGGTTGAGATCGTGGCCCTCGAGAAGGCCGAAGTAAAATATTCAACGGTGCAGAACTGGTATCCCGGAGATAAAAACGGCAAGGGGGGTATTTTCAATTTCGTCACCAAACGGGGTATTTGTAAAGGCAATGATTCCAAGATCTCATGGACACAGGTGGAAACAGGCTCAGCCATTACCTGGAAATATCCCAGCTGCATTCTCAAAGGACATAATTCCATCGGTGAATTCTATTCCGTGGCAGTGACCAATAATATGCAGCAGGCCGATACAGGTACCAAGATGATGCATATCGGAAGGAATACCCGAAGCACCATTATTTCTAAAGGAATTTCAGCCGGAAAAAGCCAGAATTCTTACAGGGGACTCGTACGGATTTTGAAAAATGCCGAAAATGCCCGGAATTTTTCGCAATGTGACTCTTTGCTGCTGAGCGATAGATGCGGTGCACATACATTTCCATATATTGAGGTTGACAACAGCACATCCATTGTAGAGCATGAAGCAACTACTTCCAAGATCAGTGAGGACCAGATCTTCTATTGCAACCAGCGCGGCATAGATACTGAAAAAGCCATCAGCCTGATCGTGAACGGCTATGCCAAGGAGGTATTGAGCAAACTGCCGATGGAATTTGCCGTGGAGGCACAGAAATTATTGCAGATCAGCCTGGAAGGATCTGTAGGATAAGTAAAATTTTAAGCATATCAACACAATGTTATCAATAAAAGACCTTAAAGTAAGTGTAGCAAAAAAGGAGATCCTCTTTGGGATCAACCTTGAAGTAAGGGCCGGAGAGGTCCATGCCATCATGGGGCCCAATGGTTCCGGGAAAAGCACCCTGGCAACGGCCATCGCGGGACGGAATACGTTAGATATCACACATGGTTCGATCAAATACAATGGTGAAGACCTCTTGGAAATGGACCCGGAGGAAAGGGCCAAAAAAGGCATCTTCCTGGGTTTCCAGTACCCGGTTGAGATCCCAGGTGTCAGCATGGTCAGTTTTATGAAAACTGCCGTCAATGAACACCGCATGTATAACGGCCAGGAACCGCTTTCTGCCGGTGATTTCCTGAAGTATATGCGGGAAAAGAAAGAACTGGTTGAATTTGACTCCCAGCTGACGAACCGTTCGGTCAACGAAGGCTTTTCAGGAGGAGAAAAGAAAAAAAACGAGATCTTCCAGATGGCCCTGCTTGAACCCAAACTGGCTATCCTGGATGAGACCGACAGCGGACTGGATATCGATGCCCTGAAAATCGTGGCCAATGGTGTCAATACCCTGAAGAATAAAGATAATGCAACCATAGTCATCACCCATTACCAGAGATTGCTTGATTATATCATACCAGACTTTGTGCATGTCCTCTACAAGGGCCGTATTGTCAAATCAAGCGGAAGGGAACTGGCCATGGAACTGGAGGAGAAGGGTTATGACTGGATCAAGGAGGAAGCAAGCAGATAAGAAAAATGAATATGAGTCAGGAATATATCGAATTGTTCAAAGCCAAGGTGGAATTGCTTGAAAAGGCATCCCCTTCATTTATAATGAACATCAGGGAGGAAGCCATACATGAGTTCGAACTAACAGGTTTGCCGGACAGGAATGACGAGTTGTATAAATATACCTCCCTGCTGAAGCTCTTTGAGCCCGGCTATACGATGCAGCTGGAGCCAAGCAATGTTGATTTCAGTGTGGATGATATCTTTAATTGCGATGTGCCGAACCTGCAGACCCGGCTGGAAATTATACTGAACGGGTTCTACAAGGTGAATGGTACGGCTTTGACCAAAATGGATAACGGGATTATTATCGGGAGTTTCGCTGAGGCCCTCAGGAAATATCCTGAACTTGTCAGGGAACATTATGCCAAGCATGCCGGGATCAAAAAGGACTCCCTGGTGGCCTTGAATACTGCCTTTGCCATCGATGGCCTGTTTATCTATGTGCCCAAAGGCCAGGTCCTGGAAGATCCGTTACAGGTGGTACACCTCCCGATGACCGGGATCGATACCATGCTGCATTACAGGAACCTTTTCATCATGGAGGAAAATGCCAGCGCTGAGGTCATAGTATGTGACCACACCCTTTCCCCCTTCCGCTTCCTTACAAATTCTGTAACAGAGATTTATGCAGGTAAGGGGGCCAAATTTCATTATTCCCGGGTCCAGAATGAACACCTGAATTCCAAGCTACTTACCAACCTGTTCATACACCAGGAAGCCGACAGTACTGTCAGGTCCAATACGATCACTTTGCATGGCGGACTGATACGGAACAATACCAATGTTTTACTGAACGCAGAAGGCTGCACTAATGAAACTTATGGACTGTTCATGTCTGACAAGAACCAGCATATTGACAATTATGTGAACATTGACCATGCCAAACCCAACTGCACAAGCACCCAGCTGTTCAAGGGGATCCTCAATGATCAGTCCACCGGTTCCTTCAACGGCCGCATCCTGGTCAGGCAGGATGCCCAGAAAACACTGGCCTACCAGACCAATAACAATATCCTCATGTCAGACGAGGCAAGGATGAATTCAAAGCCCCAGCTCGAGATCTACGCAGATGATGTGCGTTGTTCGCATGGGGCGACAACCGGCCAGCTTGATGAAAATGCCCTTTTTTATATGCAGTCACGGGGAATCCCAAGAAAGGAAGCCAGGCTGCTGATGTTATATGCTTTTGCCCATGAGGTCATTGAAAAGATCCAGGTTACCCCGCTCAAGGACAGGATCAATCACCTGGTGGACAAAAGGCTGAGGGGTGAACTTTCCAGATGCAACAATTGTTCCATGGCCTGTGGCGATCTTCCCATCCCTGATTAATGTTTCCCATATGTACTTTGATGTAGAAAAGATAAGACAGGATTTCCCATTGCTTTCCCAAAAAGTACACGGACACCCCATAGTCTATTTTGACAACGGAGCCACGACCCAGAAGCCCAGGCAGGTCATAGAAACGGTACGCAGGTATTACGAAGAAGAAAATGCGAGCATTCACAGGGGTGTCCATTTCCTGAGTGATCGTTCCACTGAAACCTATGAAAAAGCAAGGGAAAAGGTCAGGAAATACATCAATGCAGCATCTGTAAACGAGGTTATTTTTACCAGCGGAACCACCGGGTCCATCAATGCACTGGCATTCAGTTTCGGGGAAAAGCATCTTGGTCCCGGCACCGAAGTGATCATTACTGAGATGGAACACCACTCCAATATCGTTCCATGGCAGATGGTATGTGAACGAAAGGGAGCCAAATTAAAGGTGGTCCCATTTAATGAAAAGGGAGAACTGGTGATGGCTGAATTCAAAAAGTTATTGTCAGACAAAACCAGGATCGTTGCAGTTACACATATATCAAATTCACTGGGGACCATCAACCCTGTTAAAGAGATCATCCGCCTGGCGCATAAATTCGAGGTCCCCGTACTTGTCGACGGGGCCCAGGCCATACCCCATGAGAGTATAGATGTACGGGACCTGGATGCAGATTTTTATGCGTTTTCAGGCCATAAGGTATATGGACCTAACGGGATCGGGGTACTGTATGGCAAAGAACAATTACTCTATGACCTGCCTCCTTACCAGGGAGGTGGAGATATGGTTGATTGCGTTTCCTTTGAAAGAACCACCTACAACCAGTTGCCTTATAAATTTGAAGCAGGCACCATGAACTATATCGGGGCAGCCGGATTGGCAGCAGCCCTGGATTACATAAGCGGTATCGGACTCGATCGGATCAGGGAATATGAGAAATCCCTGCTTGAATACGCCACCATGAAGCTGATGACTGTACCTGGACTGGAGATCTATGGTAATGCTGCTAAAAAAATCAGTATCCTTTCATTCCTGATGGATGGGATACATCCCTATGATGCAGGGATGGTGCTCGACAAACTGGGCATTGCAGTACGCACAGGTACCCATTGTACCCAGCCTGTCATGGATCATTTTAAGATCACCGGGACCCTTCGTGCTTCTATGGCATTCTATAACACAACCGGGGAGATTGACAGGCTTCATGCCGGGCTCCACCGTGTTCGTGAAATGTTCGGATAGTCTGCCTTCCATTGATTATATTTGCGGTAAATTACAGGAACGATGAACATGAATGAAATACAGGAAGAGATCATTGCAGAATTCGAAGTATTCGACGACTGGCTGGACAAATACAATTACCTTATCGAGCTCAGCAACGATCTGCCCATCATGGATCCCAGATACAAGACCAGTGAATACCTGATCAATGGATGCCAGTCAAAGGTATGGCTGAGGGCTGACCTGGTGGACGGGAAGATCAGGTTCACAGCTGATTCGGATGCCATCATCACCAAGGGGATCGTTTCCCTCCTTATAAGGGTCCTTTCTGAGAGGGATCCTGCAGAGATCATGGACACGGACCTGGTATTTATTGAACGGATCGGGCTTCGTGAAAACCTCTCCCCTACCCGTTCAAATGGCTTGCTGTCAATGGTGAAACAGATGAAATTATATGCCCTGGCATACAAGACCAAGATGGCTCAATAATGACAATACGGCACTTCTGGTGGTATACCTGACTGGTGCAGATAAAGACTCAGATTATGGAGAAAGACAATGAATTCCTGCAACTGGAAGACGCGATCATAAATACCCTGAAAACCATTTATGATCCTGAGATCCCTTTAAATATATATGACCTTGGATTGATCTACGAGATAGATGTGGACGATGATAACAATGTCAAAGTTCGGATGACACTCACCACCCCGAACTGTCCCATGGCAGACAGCATCATCGCCGAAGTACAGCAAAAGCTCGAAGCCACTGAAGAGGTGAAATCGGTGAACCTCAAGCTTACATTTGATCCACCCTGGGATGAGTCCAACCTGACCGACGAAGCGAAACTGGAACTGGGACTGCTTTAAAATCCTTCCCCTGTCTTGGAAAACCTGCCTGGAAATAGCCGCAAAATCAAGGAAAAGGCAATTGAACTGGGATTCCTGCAGGCTGGTATAGCCCGGGCATATCATCTAAAGGAGGATGCCGCAAGGCTCAGGGAATGGCTTGGTGAAGGTTATCATGGTTCAATGTCCTACATGGAGAACCATTTTGAGAAGCGGGTTGATCCGTGTGAGCTGGTGGAAGGCGCCAGGTCGGTTGTGGTGGTACTGCAAAATTATTTTACCAGGGAAAAACAGCATGACGACCAGGCCCCGCTCATTTCTAAATATGCATACGGGAAAGATTATCACCGGATCATGAGGAAAAAATTGCAAAGCCTGTATGCATATATGGAGGCCGATATCGGTGCTCATTCGGGGAGGGTATTCGTCGATTCTGCACCCGTCCTGGAAAGGGCCTGGGGAAGGCAGGCCGGCTTGGGCTGGATCGGGAAACATTCCCTGCTCCTGAACCGGAAACATGGTTCCTGGTTTTTTATCGGGGTCATCATCACTGACATGGAACTGGAACCTGACAGTCCCACGAATGACTACTGCGGGGATTGCACCAGGTGCATAGATGCCTGTCCCACAAATGCCATCCTGCCCGGGAAGACCCTTGATGCATCCCGTTGCATTTCCTATCTTACTATAGAGAACCGGGAAGACAGTCTTCCTGAGGAATTCCGCAGCCTTATGCAAAACAGGGCCTTCGGATGTGATATATGCCAGGATGTTTGTCCCTGGAGCAACAATGCCCACCCCCATTCAGAACCCAGGCTGGATCCGCTTCCGGGTTTACTGGAAATGACCAGGCAGGATTGGGTGGATCTGAACCAGGATAGGTTTGACAGGCTCTTCGAGGGATCCGCCGTGAAACGTGCAAAATATACAGGTCTGCGCCGGAATATTGATTTTCTCCTGGGACCGGAATGAGATTTAATCTTTTGATTATCTTTAAGTCAGCAATAACCACTGCCTTTAAAAATGAATAGAGCCGGGCCCCTGAGTTTTAAAACAACCCTGCTAATCCTCCTGCTTCTCCTTCTAAACCTGGCTGCCGGGGCACAGGAGAACAGACGGCCGAAAGTGGGACTGGTACTCAGTGGAGGTGGGGCAAAGGGGCTTGCGCACATCGGTGTGATCAAGGTACTCGAAGAGGCGGGATTCCAGGCAGATCTAGTTACCGGCACCTCCATGGGAAGTATTATAGGGGCTCTCCATTCCATCGGCTACAATGCAGAGGATCTGTCCCGTATGAACCGCGAGGCTAATTGGGATATCCTGCTGACGAATGATATTCCCTTTACAAAGATCTTTTGTCCGGAAAAATACAATTATAAACGATTCCTGGTTGATTTGCCTGTCTCCTCAGACGGAATTGGAATACCTGCCGGCTTAATAGACGGACAGGAGCTTTCACTGCTGTTCTCCAAACTTACTTTCAGGACTGCAGGGATCCGGCAATTTGATGATTACCCACTTCCTTTTCGTTGTGTGGCCACCGATCTTGTTAAGGCAGAACTGGTTGTGTTTAAGTCAGGTGACCTGGCAACAGCCATGCGTGCAAGCATGGCCATCCCTTCTGTTTTTTCACCGGTTCTGCCTGATTCCAATACACTGCTCGTTGATGGAGGTGTATACAGGAATTTTCCTGCCCAGGAGGTCATAGATATGGGAGCAGATTATGTACTGGGTGTATATGTTGGGTTCCCTGAGAAGGTGAATGCTGAAGACCTGAAAGATTTGGCCAGCATCCTTACCCGGACCACCCTTCTTTCAGGCACCAAGGATGTACAGGAACAATCAAAACTGGTTGATTTTCTCATCATACCTGACTTACATGGATTTGGTTCAGGTAGTTTCAACAAAGGATTGAGGATAGAGAAACAGGGAGAAGCGGCTGCCCGCAGTTTATACCCGCAACTTAAACACATTGCTGATTCCATTAACCGCCTGGGTCCGCCTCCCCCCAGGAAAAAACTCCCGCAGAAAGATTCTATCTGGATCACGGATATAAAGATCAACCACGTAAATCATACCAGTGAGGAATTCATTCTGAAAAAGACCGGATTGGGTCCCGGTATGTGGGTTACACCGGATAAGCTTGCAGAAGCCATCTACCTGGCATTCGGTACATTGTACTATGAGAAAATTAATTACCAGTTCAATTCCCTTCCCGATGGCATGCAGCTGGTGTTAAATGTCAGGGAGAGGCCAAGGTGTTATGTTAAGGCAGCCATTCATTGGGATAATTTTTTCGATTTAGGCATTATCCTGGGATTCAGTATCCATAATTTACTCCTTAAAGGGACCAAGATGAATATCATAGCAGATATCAGCACATATTCCCAATTCAGGATTAATTATAATAAATACTTTGGCGTCAGGCATAAGTTATATGCCAGCATATATTCTGTAGGAGATTTTTCCAAGCTGCCCGTATATGAGGATGGTAGCAGGGTAGGTGTCGCCAAGGATGATTACTTATCTGCAGGCTTCTCCTTAAATTACGTAATCCGTACCAACAACCGGTTCGGATTAGGTGTTCAGTACAGACTTTCAAACTTCCAGCCGGATGAGGCATTAAAACTAATTTATCCCGTCTTCGAATTTAACAAGGTCGGATTCCATGCCACAGAAACCTGGCTGCAATATGACCATAATACTCTGAACAGCAATCTATATCCCCGAAACGGGATCCGGGCCTTGGTTGAACTCAAATATGTTTTTACCGGGGAGGAGTACATAACCTTTGAAAAATCGGACAGTAATGAAATCGGGGATGTTCGATTTGAGGCAGAACCTTTCTGGAGGATCTCGGCAGCCTTTGAAAATTATCTTCCTCTGGGAAAGAACTGGTCATTTATATCGGGGGCAAACCTGGGATTGACATCCAGCAACATATCGATAACAGACCTTTTCTACCTTGGAGGATATCGCTACAATTTAAGGCGGAATCATATTCCCTTTCTTGGTTTAAATGTTATCGAAGGCAAGGCCTATAATTTTGTGAAGCTGCAAGCGGGAATACAGTACGAAGTCATAAAGGGATTATTTACAGGATTCAGGGCAAATTACCTGCTTGCATCAGACTTGCCGGGGGAAGACTTCATCACTATTTTTAACAGGGATGGGATTCATTACCTTGGGCTGGGTGGCGGGTTTGACTATAAAACACCCCTGGGTCCCATGTCCATCTGGTTCGGATCACTGGCTGATCAATGGAAACCCACCTGGTACCTGAATTTCGGGTTTACCTTTTAATGATCTGGAATTAACCATCAGTCTGAGTCCAGCACCGTCAGGATGATCCTTCGGCTGCTCCGGGGACCGTCAAACTCGCAGAGGAAAATGTTCTGCCAGGTCGACAGTCCGAGTTCACCTTCGATTATTGGAATGGTTTCACTTGGACCAACAATCCCGGCCTTCAGATGGGAATCCCCGTTATTATCCTGTGCATCATGCTCCCAGACTCCCTGGGGGATAAGCTTTTGCAAAAGGCTTATGACATCGTTCTGTACCGACTCATCCCAGTTTTCCTGTATCATAATGGCAGCTGTGGCCCCCTGGGCATAGACGTTGACCATCCCGGTCTCAATTCCGCTCTCCGACACGATAAGTTTCACCTGCCTGGTAATATCATACAATTCATTGTGTGCCTGTGTAGCAATCTGAATGATTCGTTGCATTTTTTTTCGTCTTATAGATGACTTGCAGGGCGTGAAACGGTCCGCCAAGTCAATCTCGTTGTTAAACACCGTAGCCACCTTATGTGCCATCAGCAAGCGCCTCGTTACAATATCGGAGATTCTCACGCGCCAAGTCGTCCGATGGATCCGTAGCCACTGCTCGTTTGAGAACCTGCCTAGCCTCGACCAAGAGGTCGGCCTCGAATAAACTCCAGCCGAGATCATTGACATACTTCTGGTTTTCCGGGTCTAGCGCCAAGGCCGCCTTTGACGCAGCAATGGCCTCATCGTGTCGACCCTCGTGACCAGCACAGCAACCTACACCTTGATGGAGCGCCGCATGATCGGGGAAGCGCATTGCAGCCGCTCGATAAAGCTCAAGGCCGTCTGCGTAGTAACCTGCTTGAATCAGAAAGTCCCCCGCCGGATCGATCTCCAGCACACCCTCCAGCGCTTTGATGGATGCCTCCATATCACCAAGAGACGTCTGAAAAATGCTCTCGGCATATTATCCCTACGCCGTAAACCGCCTCTCATTGAAGGTCATATCGACATCGGTTGACTTATCGCTGCTTGAAATTTTGCCCAACGAATCTTACTCCATTCAAAGTACATCAACTACTCAAATCGGTCACCTGTTCACTGCACCGAAAGCCGTTCAGTAAGCCCAGTCCCACTAAAGCGACTTGTTAACCGGCCTTGCCAAACAACCTCTTAAACAACGTTTCAGATAACTCAACGGCCTCTTCAGAAAGGGCGACAGATTTGGTTTTTCGTTTTGGATCTGAAATGAGATTTTTTTCGTGCAGCCTATTTAATGTGTCCCAGTCAAAGCCTTTCCATGCACGACTGCCATATTTGTCGCTTTCAGTAACGAGCCACATTAAGGCTAGCGTTGCTTGATCAACTTTTTCTTTATCGTATTCCGTAAATTTTTGGGGCTCCTTGGCCAGTTAACGGTGCCGTTCAGCGGTGAGTGTAGTGGAGTCCGCTTGAACTACTGGTTAGTTACTGTCCTTATTTCTTTGTCCGTATCCAAAGTTTCTTTTACCCAGCGTATGATTTCAAGAAAGTGGTTTTCACTTATCTTTCCATTATTCTTCTTCGAATTAATATTTGGAAAGACAAGAAAACTACGCCTTTTGGTTTTGTGTACTTCAGGAATATCTGATTTTACCATAGATGAGAATATGGCCGATCTTCCAGGAGCTAAGACAAGCTTCCAATCATGCCAAATGGGCCCAAGTGTGCCCTGACCATACCAATCTATGTCATATTGTTGACACCATTGTTTAATTGTCTTCTTCATGCAAATACCACATTCATGCATCTAACGGCTTGCGTTGGCAGCACTGTTAAGTATCCGGTGTATGCAGTTGTTCTGTTTCTGGTTTCAGTCAAGTTGCGGAATCTGCTCCTTGGGGACGAGAAGACGAATTGACCGGGGCTGCCCCGGGGCTCGACTGATCAGTCCATTCTTTTCCAGGGTCAAGACCATTTGGTGAATCGAGGGAGCTGTCACGCGGAAGTACATCTGCATGTCGCGTTCGGCCGGGGATTGGTAATGGATCTTGGTATAGCAGTAGATGAACGCTAGATACTGTCCCTGTTTGGCCGTGAACTTCATATCTTCTTCTCAAACAAAACGGTTAAGCTAAGGCCCGCGGTTTACCCCCAAAAGCACCCATATGGGTCGGAATTTACTTCAGTTAGGAGATCACTGAGATTTGCAGACGATGAGAAAGGCTTGTAGCTATGCCACTTCAGATCACTTCTCATCCAAAACAAAT